>NZ_JBILJQ010000109.1:0-10531 GCF_044377145.1 Aquimonas sp. | reverse complement strand
CACGATGCCGGCGAGCTCAGCCTGCGCATCGACGCGCAGCGCTATCCGGGCGCGTTCGGCGAAATGGCCAGCGGCGTCAACCGGCTGGCGGAACAGCACATCGGCACCAGCATGCAGATCGTCGATCTCGTCCAGGCCTACTCGCGCGGCGACCTCAGCAAGCAGATGCCAGCCCTGCCCGGCGAGAAGCAGCGCATCACCGACGCCGTCGAAGGCGTGCGCGGCAAGCTGCTGACGATTCGCGACGAGATCCTGCGGCTGTCGCGCGGCGCGGCTGCCGGCGAGTTCAATCTGCGCGGCGACGCCAGCCGCTTCGAGTTCGCGTTCCGCGAGATGGTCGATGCGCTGAATCAGCTGATGGCGAACGCGGACTCCGGTCTCAGCCGCACCTGCGAGGTGCTGTCGGCGCTGGCCGAAGGCGACCTGACTCGCCGCATCGACGGTGACGCGGTTGGCCGCTTCGCCGAGCTGCAGCATTCGACCAACTCCACGGTCGAGCGCCTGCGCGACATCGTCGGCGAGATCAAGGGCGCGGTCGGCGCGATCAACACCGCGGCGGCAGAGATCGCCTCGGGCAATGCGGATCTTTCCGACCGCACCGAACAGCAGGCCGCCTCGCTGGAGGAAACCGCCGCCAGCATGGAAGAACTCACCTCGACCGTGCGCGGCAATGCCGAGAACGCGCGCTCGGCCAATCAGCTGGCGATCGGCGCCGCCGATGTCGCCGAACGCGGCGGCGCGGTGGTCAGCCAGGTGGTCGCCACGATGGGCGAGATCAATGCGCAGTCGCGCAAGATCGAAGACATCATCAGCGTGATCGACGGCATCGCCTTCCAGACCAATATCCTGGCGCTGAACGCTGCGGTTGAGGCCGCGCGCGCCGGCGAACAGGGCCGCGGCTTCGCGGTGGTAGCCAGCGAAGTCCGTTCACTCGCACAGCGTTCGGCCGGCGCAGCGAAGGAGATCAAGAGCCTGATCTCCGACACCGTCGAACGCGTCGACAGCGGCAGCAAACTGGTCGATTCCGCCGGCGCCACCATGGCCGAGATTCTGGCCTCGGTGAAGCGCGTCACCGACATCATGAGCGAGATCAGCGCGGCGTCCGCCGAGCAAAGTTCAGGCATCGAACAGGTCAGCGCCACGGTCACGCAGATGGACGAAGCCACCCAGCAGAACGCCGCCCTGGTCGAAGAAGCCACCGCCGCCGCGCGTTCGATGGAGGAACAGGCCGAGCGGCTGGCGGAGAACGTGGCGCGGTTTCGGATCTGAGGGGCGGCTCCCGCCGCGCCCCAGCTGCCCCTGCTTCCAGCCGCAGGAAGCAAGGAATCGGCAGAGGGGGACAAGGCACATGGCGAGAGCGCCCCCTCTCCCCTGCCCCTCTCCCACCAGGGGAGAGGGGAAAATGCACGCGTGGCTGACGCTTGTTGCGAGCCTGGAAGCGGAACCCGATGAGCGCAGGGTGTCGTGTCAGTTGGCGTCGCTCTTGGCCCCTCTCCCCTGGTGGGAGAGGGGTTGGGGAGAGGGGGCCAGACAGTCGGGCAAGCCAGTTTCCCCGACCGCGGCCGAGAGAGAGGACGGGTGGCGCGTTCAATCGACGCATTCCGCCGAACGAAGACCAGAAAACGTTCTCGCCTCGACGCAAAGATGCGCGCACGAGGGCTGCATCGACCTGGCCGCGGCTAGCCTTGCTCGGTCAGGCCTGTGCAGCCGAGCGCTCAATGCGGCTCTCGACCAACACGACCCACTGCGTCGATACGCCAGCTGTGGATGCACAGCCACAGCAGGTAGAGGGCGATCACCGCCTTCTGGCTTGCGCCCCGCGGCAGCTCGCGAATGCCGACGTGCAGCAACAGGCAAACGAAGGCAAGCATCGCCAGCGGCAGCAGCACTCGACGGCCTGCGCGCCAGTCGAGTGCGCCGCGCAGCAGCATCGCAAGACCGGTCAATCCGAACGCCGACAGGGCGCTGAGCAGATGCAGTCGATGCTCGAACGGTGGCACCGCCCCGGCCGGTGAGCCGCCGGGATACAGCGCCGTCACCACCAGCCCGACTGCACCAGCGCAGAACAGCAGCAGGGCCAGGGTGTCCGCCAAAGCTCGTCGCTCGCGCAACCAGATCCGCACCGACTGCAGCGCGATCACCAGCGCCAGCGCGACATACGCCAACTGCAGCCACAGCCCGTGCGGGCCCGACAGGTAGAAGCTGAGCGGCGCATGCACCCAGTCATAGCCGGGATGCAAAGCCTGGACGGTGATGGCGGTGAACAGAAAGACCAGCAGGCCAACAAGTATCAGGGGACGCATGGGTCTTGGAGTATTCGGGATTGAGGATTCGGGATGGCCGAAGGTAGCAGGGCGGTCGGCCTGTGTGCGCGCCGCGCAGACTGTTCGGTCTCGTTCGACCTTGGCCACAAACGCGCCCGCGCCCCTCAACCCCGCCAAGCTTCGGCCTACCCGAATCACGAACCCCCTAATCTCTCATCGCCACCGTCGGATGCCGTTCCGGCAGCCGTTCCAGCACCGCCGCTGCCGCTTCGTCCGTGGAGAGGGCACGCTCTGCTCCCGCGATGTCCGCCGTGAAGCAGCCCGAATCCAGCGCGGCGCCGACCGCGCGTTCGATCTCGCGGGCTTCTTCTTCCAGGCCCAGCGAGTGCCGCAGCAGCATCGCCGCGCTGAGGATGGTGGCGTAGGGGTTGGCGATGCCGCGGCCAGCGATGTCGGGTGCGCTGCCGTGGATGGGTTCGTAGATCCCCCGCTTGCCCTCACCCAATGAGGCGCTCGGCAGCAGACCGAGCGAGCCGGCCAGCATCGAGGCTTCGTCGGTGAGTATGTCGCCGAACATGTTCTCGGTGACGATCACGTCGTACTCGCGCGGTCGCGCGATCAGGTGCATCGCCATCGAATCGACCAGCTGATGCTCCAGTCGCACATCGGGGAATTCTTCGGCGCCGATCCGGGTCGCCAGCTCGCGCCACAGCCGCGAGGTTTCCAGCACATTGGCTTTGTCGACCGAGACCAGATAGCCGCGGCGCGCGCGGGCGAAGGCGAAGGCGCGGCGCAGCACGCGCTCGATCTCGGCCACGCTGTAGACGCACATGTCCGAGGCGCCGTGTTCGCTGCGGGTACGCTCGCCGAAGTAGATGCCGCCGGTGAGTTCGCGCACCACCAGCAGATCGACCCCGTTCAACAGATGCGGCTTGATCGGCGCGCGATCCAGCACCGCCGGGTGCGGCGTCACCGGGCGCAGATTGGCGTACAGACCCAGCGCCTGACGGATCGCCAGCAGCCCTTGCTCAGGCCGCACCTTGGCTTTCGGGTCCGACCACTTCGGCCCGCCGACCGCACCGAGCAGAATCGCATCGGCCTTGCGACAGGCCGCGAGCGTGGCCGGCGGCAGCGGCTCACCCGTAGCATCGATGGCGGCGCCGCCGATCAGCTGCGGGTTGAAGTGGAAATCGTGACCGTGGCGCGCGGCCACGCGCTTCAGCACCTCGACCGCGCAGGCGGTCACTTCCGGGCCGATTCCGTCACCCGGCAGAACAACGATCTCAGCGCGCATGGGCGGGCTCCTTGGCAGCGGTTCCGGTCAACGAGAAATCGCGCTGGCGGTTGGACTCGAACGCGCTGATGGCGTCGTCGCGCAGCAGCAGGTAGCCGAGCTCATCGACACCTTCGAGCAGACAGGTGCGGGCGAAGGCATCCAGCGGAAAACGGTGGCTCTGGCCGCCCGGTGCCGTGAGGGTGCAGCTGGCGATATCGATCAGGAACTCGCCGTCGGCCTGCTGCATCAGCTGCTGCACGATCGCCTCGTCCAGCACCACCGGCACCAGCCCGTTTTTGAGCGCGTTGTTGCGGAAGATGTCGGCGATCTGGCTGCTGACGACGGCCTTCAAGCCGAGATCGGTCAAGGCCCAGGGCGCGTGCTCGCGCGAGCTGCCGCAGCCGAAGTTGCGGCCGGCGATCAGGATCGAACGGCCCTCATTGGCGGCCTGGTTGAACGGGAACTCCGGCTTCGGCGAACCGTCCGCATTCGCCCGCCAGTCGCTGAAGGCGAACTGGCCCAGTCCGGCGCGGGTGGTGGTCGACAGAAAGCGCGCCGGGATGATCTGGTCGGTATCGATGTTCTCCTGCCGCAGCACCACGGCGGCGGAACGCACTGCAGTCACGGCGCTCATCAGGCCACCTCCGCAGCGGCGTGGAGAAACTCGCGCGGGTCGGCGATTCGCCCGGCCACCGCGGCCGCAGCGGCCGACAGCGGCGAGGCCAGCACGGTACGCGCGCCCTGCCCTTGCCGCCCCTCGAAATTGCGGTTGCTGGTGCTGACCGCGAGCTGGCCCGGCGCCACCAGATCGCCATTCATCGCGATGCACATCGAGCAGCCCGGCTCGCGCCATTCGGCGCCCGCCGCGCGCACCACGCTGTCGATGCCCTCGGCCTCCGCCATGCGTTTGACCGCCTCCGACCCGGCCACCACCAGCATGCGCACACGCGGATGCACGCGGCGCCCGCGCAGGATCCCGGCGACCTCGCGCAGGTCGGCGATGCGTCCATTGGTGCAGCTGCCGACAAAGACCACATCGACCGGCTGACCAATCAGCGAGTGCCCGGCCTCGAAGCCCATGTATTCCAGGCCCTTGCGGGCGCTGGCATCGACCGGCTCCGGGATCGCGGCATCGACCGCGATGGCGGTGCCGGGGTGGGTGCCCCAGGTCAGGGTCGGGCGGATATCGGCGGCATCGATGCGCACCACACGGTCGAATTCGGCGCCTTCATCGCTGACATAGCGCGACCACTCGGCCATCGCCGCCTCGAAGGCCGCGCCCTGCGGGGCGCGCGGGCAGGCGCGCAGGTAGTCGAAGGTGATCTGGTCCGGCGCGACCATGCCGGCACGGGCGCCGGCCTCGATCGACATATTGCACAGGGTCATGCGCGCCTCCATGCCGAGCGCACGGATGGTCGAGCCGCGGTATTCGATCGCGTAGCCGGTGCCGCCGTTGACGCCGATCACGCCGATCACGTGCAGGATCACGTCCTTGGCGCCGACGCCGCGCCCCAGCTCGCCGTCGATCTCGATCGCCAGCGTTTTCGGCCGCCGCTGCAGCAGGCACTGGGTGGCCAGCACGTGGCCGACTTCACTGGTGCCGATGCCGAATGCCAAGGCTCCGAACGCGCCATGCGTGCTGGTGTGGCTGTCGCCACAGACGATCGTCATGCCGGGCCGGGTCAGGCCCAGCTCGGGCGCGGTGACGTGGACGATGCCGCGACGCGTATCGCCCATGTCGAACAGCTCGATGCCGTGGCGCTCGCAGTTGGCGCGCAGCTGGTCAACCTGCTTCTCCGATGCGGCGCTGCCGTAATGGAGCTTGCCGGCCGCATCGCGTGGCGAGGTCGGCGTGCTGTGGTCCAGCGTGGCCATGCAGCGTTCGGGGCAGCGTGGCGACAAGCCGCGCGCATCGAGTTCGGCAAACGCCTGCGGCGTGGTGACCTCGTGCAGCAGATGCAGGTCGACGTAGAGCACCGCAGGCGCAGCCTCGGTTTCGGGCACGACCACATGGGCGTCCCAGAGTTTTGCAAACAGGGTACGAGCGGACATCGGGCTTCCGTTGGGGTTGTTTGTCAGGGTCACGATCAGGCCTGCGCGCTGGCGGCAGGTTCGGCCTCGCGGCGGCGCAGCAGGCGGTTGGCGACGTCCAGCCAGGCCAGCGCGCTGGCCTCGATGATGTCGCGGCTGACGCCAACGCCAGCGTATTCCTCGTCATCGAAGCTGACCGACAGGCTGGCCTCGCCGCGCGCGTGGCTGCCCATGCCGATGCTGTGGACCTGATAGCTCTCCAGCTTGAGTTCGATGCCGGTGGCGGCCGACATCGCCGCGAACAGGGCCGCGACCGGGCCATCGCTGTCGGCACTCTCGGCCACGCGATTGCCGTCCGGATCGGACAGCTCGACCTCGGCGCGCGCCTGGCCGCCGGAATCGGAGATCCGCATGCTGGCGAGCCGATAGCCCTGTCCAGCGCTGGCGGTGCTGCCCAGGATCAGCTGTTCGAGGTCGCGGTCGTTGACCACGCGCTGGGTTTCGGTCAGCGACTTGAAGTTCGAGAACACGTGCTCGAACTCGTCTTCCTCGAACACGAAGCCCAGCGCGCGCAGGCGCTCGCTCAGGGCGGCGCGGCCGCTGTGCCGGCCGAGTACCAGCTCCGAGCGCGGCCAGCCGACATCTTCGGGCCGCATGATTTCGTAGGTCTCGCGGTTCTTCAGCATGCCGTGCTGGTGGATGCCGGCCTCGTGAGCGAAGGCGTTGACGCCGACGATGGCCTTGTTGCGCTGGACCATCATCCCGGTCAGGCGCTGCAGCAGCCGCGAGGTCGGCACCAGGCGTTCGGTGCGAATGCCGCTGTCGGCGTTGAAGTAGGCGTTGCGCACCTTCAGTGCCATCACCAGTTCTTCCACCGCACAGTTGCCGGCGCGCTCACCAATGCCGTTGATGGTGCATTCGACCTGACGCGCGCCGCCCTCGATCGCCGCCAGCGAGTTCGCGACCGCGAGGCCGAGATCGTTGTGGCAGTGGGTGCTCCAGATCAGCTGCTCGCCCGGTACCGCCGTGCGCAGACGCTGGAACAGGCTGCGGATCTCGTCCGGCGTGGTATAGCCGACGGTGTCCGGCACATTGAGGGTGGTAGCACCGGCGGCGGCGGCGGCGGAGAACGCCTTCACCAGCACGTCGAATTCAGTGCGGATGGCGTCCTCGGCCGAGAATTCGACGTCGTCGAAGTAGCGCCGCGCAAAAGCGACTGCACTTTCGGCGCGCTCGACCACCTGCTGTTCGCTCATGCCGAGCTTGAACTTGCGATGCAGCGGGCTGGTGGAGATGAACACGTGGATGCGCGGCTTGTGCGCCTTTTCCATCGCCTTGGCGCAGGCGGTGATGTCGGCCTCCGAACAGCGCGACAGCGTGGCCAGGGTGACCTGGGCGCCGATCTCACGCGCGATCGCGTCGGTCGATTCGCGGTCCGCCTGCGAGCTGGCGGGAAAGCCGGTTTCGATGATATCGACGCCGAGCTCGGCGAGCGCACGCGCCATCACCAGTTTCTGAGTCGGCCCCATGCTGGCGCCCGGCGACTGCTCGCCGTCGCGCAGAGTGGTATCGAAGATTCGAATGTGGTCGGTCATGTCGGCTCCAGCGGGTCACGCGTGTTCAGGGGGGTCTTGAGGCAAATCGCGGGCAATAAAAAACCCCGCAGCGGGATTCCGGTGCGGGGTTCTCTCGATCTCAAGGGTGTTGCGTATGCCCTAGGTTCGGAGTCCGCACCTGTGCGGTCCAAGAAGAAGGCCAATAAGAAGCAGCGACGCCGGGATGCGGGCGTTGTCGGTGCTGATCATGGGCAGGGCGTTCGGCATGGCGGGCAGTGTTCGTGCAACGCAGAAGATTTGTCAAGCAGCGGTTCCGGCACGATCCGCGACGGTCTAAGCACCGTCAATGGTCAAGCTGGAAGCGGAAGTCGTCGCCGCCCTCAGCCTTGGCGCGATACAGCAGGCGGTCGGCCTGGCTGTACCACACCGACCAGCTGGCGCCGGCTTCGCACACCACCGCGCCCACACTGATGGTGAGCACAGTGGCATTCAAAGGTTCGGGCATTGCCAGCAGGCGCACGCTGTCAACCAGGGCGCGGGCGCGCTGTTCGATGTCCTCGGCCGAATGCGCCCACACCAGCACGGCGAACTCGTCGCCACCCAAACGCGCGGGCATGTCGTGCTCACCGCACAGGCGTTTGAGCTGGCCGGCCACCGCTTCCAGCACGCGATCGCCGGTGATGTGGCCGAAGCTGTCGTTGATGGTCTTGAAGTCGTCCAGGTCGATCAGCAGCAGACCGAGTACGCCAGGGCGCGGGGCGTGTTCGATCTCATCCAGATGAGCGTAGAGCCCGCGCCGGTTGCGCAGGCCGGTAAGCTCGTCAGTCTGGACCAGATGCTCGGCATTGGTCAGCCGGGTGCGGGTCTGCCGCAGCGAATCAAGCGTGAGCAGCAGCTCCTCGTTGCGCCGCTTCAGATTCAGGATCAACTGCTGCTCGCTGTTGACCAGATAGGCGAACGAGCGCCGCATGAAGTGCGCGATCGTGCCGGGCTGCTGGTCCAGCAGAGTGTCGAAATCACCGTTGGATACCGCCACCAGCAGACAGGGCCCACAGGCGACCGCACTGGCCAGGCGCGCATGGTTGCCGATGAAGAAGGCGAGCTCGCCGAAGTACTCGCTGGCACCGATGCGCTTGTCGCGCATGCCGTCGCCGAATTCGAGTGCAACCTGTCCCTCGACCACCACAAACATGGTGCGTCCGTGTTCGCCACGCCGGAAGATCAACTCGCCGGCGGCCACCACGCGACGCTCGCCGATCTCTTCAAACAGCGCCAGCTCATGGGCGGACAGCCGACGCGCTTCACGCCCTGACTCATCGTCAAGTGCGGGCAGCTCTGAGTCGGGCGGTCGTGGATTCATGTCTTCAATCGGCCTGCAGGTGTTCGGCTCGAAGCGCCAGCGAGTCTAGCAGCCAGCGTGCTGCTGCCCCCAGTTCACCGCTTGCGAGCCTGTCGGAACTGACAGGTTTTCGATGATCTGGCTGCTGCGAGCACCTGAAGCGCGCGAACAATCTCCCCGGCATGCAGTGTCTGCCGCTGCGCCTTCGCCGCATCCTGCAGCCTTTGATTGCCTTGGGCGCTTGCGCTCACAGGAAGCTGAACTCGAACGCGATCGCCTCGTTGCCGGGATCGCGGATCTCAAGCTCAACCATCACCGGCTGGCCGGGCAACAGCGCGCGCTGATCGGGCATGGCGCCGAGGTACTCCGCCGCGGTGAAGCGACGCAGCGCAACCAGGCGGCCATCGAGATCGGCCATGCTCAGTTCCAGCACCGGCCACTCCTGCGGCCACGGCGCCTCGTTGCGGAAGCTGGCGGTGATCAGCAGCGCTTCGGGCACCGACGGGTGCGGGCTGACGTCACGATTGAGCAGCGCGATCTGGCCCGGGGCACTGAAGAACGGCAGCTGACATCCGGCAACCGAGCACAGCCGCTGCAGCCACGGGCGCAGGGTGGGATCCTGGCTGAGCTCGGCGCGCTGTGCGAGCACGATCTGCGCGCTCAAGGCCAGCGACATCGCCGCGCTGAGTGCCCACCAGCGCCCGCTGTTCAGGCGCCGCCGGCGGCCGGTCTGCAGCGCGAACTGCGGCGGCGGCACGCCCAGCGCGGGCGCTGCCTTGGCGACATCCGCCGGGGCCAGCATCCCTTCGGGCAGCACTCGCGGCGGCTCGGCCACACGCCCTCGTCCGTAGCCGGTCGAGGCCTGGGCCGGGCTGTCCGCCAGGCGATCCAGCCCGTCGAAGCCCTGCTCGCAAACACCGCAGATCAGTTGGCCGCGACCGAGCGCGATCTGCGCCGCAGACAGCGCGTGTACGGTCAGGCAGTGCGGGCATTGGGTGTACATGGCTGTGATTCGCGATCCGGGAGTGGGTGTGGGAGCCCGGTGGGGCCGGCGCGCCGCGCGCGACGGGACCTCAGCATCGGGCCGCGCGAAACACTAGCGCAACCGTCGCGCCCTGTCGTCAGCGCGATGCCAGCTCGCGCAGCGCTGCCGGAACATCCAGCGCCCGGGCGACCGTGCGCAGACGCGGATGCGCGGGGTCAACCGCGTGCTCGGCGTCCAGTGCCCAGGTGACGGCGTAGGGCACGTGCACGCCCGCCCCGCCGAGTGCGAGCACCGGCTCGATGTCCGAGCGCAGGGAATTGCCGACCATGGCGAAGCGCTGCGGTGCGACTTCGCATTCGGCCAGCACGCGGGCATAGGTTTGCGGGTCCTTTTCAGACACGATCTCGATGCGCGGAAACAGCTCGCTCAGGCCCGAAGCGCGGATCTTGGTCTCCTGATGGAACAGATCGCCCTTGGTGATCAGCACCAGCGGCGCGATCTCCGCCGCGGCCTCGACCGCCGCACGCACGTCGGGCAGCAGCTCCACCGGATGGGTCAGGATGGCCTTGCCGAGTTCAAGCAGGCGGTGCACATCGGCCGCACTGATGCGCTCCTCGGTGAGCGCGATCGCGGTTTCGATCATCGACAGGCACATGCCTTTTGCACCGTAGCCGAACAGTTTGATGTTGCGGCGTTCGGTGTCGAGCATGCGCTGATGCAGGCCGGCGTCGGCAAGGTCGATGTATTGGCCGACGATCCGTTCGAACTCGGCGTGCGCGTTCTGGAAGTGGATTTCGCTGTGCCACAGGGTGTCGTCGGCGTCGAAACCAACAAGCGCGAATGACGAATCAGTAGTCAACGAAGCCTCCAGTAGTTGTACGCCGCTTTGCTTTGTTTCTCGCTCAACGGGTGCAGCGTGATTGTTTGAAGCGAAGAGCAAGAGCTTTCGGTCGGCCGTATGCGTCCGCCCGAGCCACCTACCGCTTCCCCACTCGCCGTGCTGAGCCTCAGTTGCAGATCGGCGCCCAGCCCTCGATCGGCAGCAAGCTGTCGATGTCGCGGTTGCGCGTGGTCGGCAGT
>NZ_JBILJQ010000051.1:0-39293 GCF_044377145.1 Aquimonas sp. | reverse complement strand
CCACCCCCGAGCAACTCAGCCTGTTCGAGGCCCTCGACCTGCGGTCGCCGTAGGGCTGTAGTGGCATTTTTTGCAGCCCGGGTGTCGGGAAATCAATCACTTGCGCGGTTAAGTGCGGAACTTGGGGAGCCCGCTGAGCTGGGCCAGATTCCGGTGATCCGGCTGGTCGCCGGCCGTCATGTGCGGAGTTTCAGTCCCGCCCAACATGCGCTTTGGGTCCAGCTGCAAGCCTCCGAAACGCAGGCGCAGGCCAACGGTCGAATGCAACTTGTCGAGAACTCCGGTCACGACATCCAGATCGAGCGCCCGGACGTCGTCGTCGCTGCCGTAAAGGCACTCCTGCAGTCAGCCCCCGAGGACACCCCGCAGCTGCAACCCTCGTCTCGAACTGCACCGGTGCCTTCGTCAGGCTGACTCAGGCGGGTCGATCGTCGACGCCCACTGGATCGTCAGCAGTGACACGATCGAACCCGAAACTGAAACGTGCGCCGCCAAGCGGGCTCGCTGCGACCTTGAGCTCGCAGCCGTGCAACCGTGCGATATGGTGCGCGATGGCCAGGCCCAAGCCCACTCCGCCGCGGTGCCGATTGCCCGGGGTAGGCAGGCGCACGAACGCTCGCAGTACCGCTTCACGCTGCGCTGCCTCAATGCCCGGCCCATCGTCATCCACGTGCAGCCACAGACGATCGGGTTGCAGTTCCAGCTCGATGTGCACGCTGTCCGCCGCGAAATCGAGTGCATTGCGCACCACGTTGCCAAGCGCATGTTTGAACAGGGTGCGATCGACCGACACGCTGGGCGCTTGAGCGGGCGGCTGCCAACGCAGATTGCGGGCATCCAAACCGGCCAGAGCTTCAGCCACGAGCACCGGGATCGGCGTTGGCACCGGCTCTGCATTGAGACTGCCCAATTCGAGCCGGGCATGCAGCAGGATCTCGTCGATCAGGCGTTCCATGTCGTCGACCGCCTGGCTGGCACGCTGCTGCGCGGACTCCGCAAGCTGGGGGCTCTCGCTCCACAGCTGCTGCGCAAAGCGCAGGCGAGCAAGCGGAGTGCGCAACTCATGTGCGACGGCGCGCAGCATGAAGCGCTGCTGTTGGAAGTGCAGATGCATGCTCTCGGCCATCGCATCGAACACCTGCGCAACGCGGCCCAGAGCGTCCCTCCGGCGGTCTGCAATGCGATGACTGAAATCGCCCGCGCCGACGGACTTCGCGGCGTCGGCCAGGCGCTGCAGGCGCGGCCCGAGCGGCAGCAGGCCGATCATCAGCACAGCCGCCAGCAAGACGAGCTGCGACCATTGCAGCAGGTCAGCTGCAGGCGCTTCAAGGGGATTGGGGATGGGTCCGAACACGAGCACCTGCCCTGGCTCGAATCGAAGCAGGGCGCGCTCGTCGGCGCTGAAGTCCGGCGGCACCGCGAGCGCCGACACGCCCTCGAGTTCCAACTCCCGACGGATGGGTTGCAGCTGCGCCGGGTCCACCGCGGTGATCTCGGCATGCAGCGTCTCGTCTTCCAGCAGGCGCACCGGGTAGCCGAACATTTCTGTCAGGCGCAGGAGTTCGAGCCCGCGCTGTTCGGAATCCAATGCACGCAAGCGCTCGGCAGCCAGCAGGAGCGGACCGCGCGCAATCAGGCTGGTGTACTGGCGCTGGGTATCGGTCATCTCATCCATGTGCAGGACGACGATCAGGACGGCGCTGAGGCTCAGCAGCAGCAGCTGCCCCAGAAAGATCTTGGCAAGCAGCCACTTCATCGCTGCAGGTCCTGTGCGCGCAGCATGTAACCCTGCCCGCGCACACCGCGCACCCATTCGCCACCGCCAGGGTGCGCGCCAAGCGCTCTGCGCAGACGTGAAGCGCGCAGGTCGATGGAGCGGTCGGTGCCGTCATAGGGCAGGCCGCGCAGCTGCAGGCTCAGGGTCTCGCGATCCACCACTTCACCGGCATATCGCGCCAACAGCACCAGCAGATCGAACTCGGACGAGGTCAAGCCCAGTTCGACACCCCCCAGCAAGGCGCGCCGCCTGAGCGGCTGCACCTCCAGCGCCCCGACCCGCAGGCTGGCGCTGGAGCCGGCATCCGCCACATCCACCCGCCTCAGCAGCGCGCGGATTCGCGCCAGCAGAACGCGCGGCTTGATCGGTTTGCAGACGTAGTCGTCCGCCCCTGCCTCAAGAGCCGCGACCTGATCGAATTCATCGTCGCTGGCGGTCAGCACCAGCAGGGCGCCGCTGTACAGCGGGCGCAGGCGACGACACAGACTCACGCCGTCCAGCCCCGGCAACATCAGATCGACGATGGCGAGGCGTGGTCTGCACGAAAGCACACAGGCTTCGCCGGCGAGGCCTTCATGCTTCACCTGGACGTGCAGGCCCTGACTCTGCAGGTAGTCGCTGATCAGGCCAGCGAGAGCCTGATCGTCCTCTACCAGAACAACATCGATATGCGCGGACATGGGGCCCAATCACGGTGGTTGGCGCGGCGGCCACATGCTAGCAGTGCGTTCTCAGCCAAGCGCTGAGCCGGACGACCGGTGTATCGGCTGGATACATGGCCATACGCAGCCGGCATCCGCCAGGCCTGCCGATACGGACCGAGACGGCAGCGCGGGCGCGGGCCTGCGACAAAGCACCCACCCGAGCGCCGCACTCGCTGCCGGGCACACCCCCCAAGGAGTTCCCATGAAAACCCGCATCACCTCATCCCTGCTGATGAGCCTCGCCTTCGGCTGCCTCCTGCCCGCAGCCCACGCCCATGCCCATGTTCCCGCCGCACTGAGTGGCGCCTGGTACGACCCCGCGCAATCCGGACACGGTCTGCAGATCATCATCGGCCAGGATCAACGGGCTGCGATCAGCTGGTACACCTATGGCGCACAGGGCGGCCAGGCCTATGTCGTTGGCAGTGGCAGCATCGAGGGCCGCACTCTACGGGTCGCCGCGCATGCAACCCGGGGTGGCCGCATGCCTGGCTTCGACCCGTCCCAGGTCGAAACCCCACCGTGGGGCGAACTGCGACTTGAGTTCGAAAGCTGCTCGCGTGCTCGCCTGCATTGGCGATCCAGCGCTGAACTGCCCGGCCTGCCGAGCGGCGAAGGTCAGGTAGAACTGCAGCGTCTGCTCCCCGTCGGTGGAGCCCAGTGTCGCGACGAGGACCTGCGAGAGCATCCGCCCGGCCCGATGGAGGGCCGCTACATCGCCAGCGCATGGCAGTGCGATGGCGAGGCCAGCACCAATCTGCCGAGCCTGTCGATACGCGATAGCGCGGGCGCGCTGCAGGCGCGCTTCGCCTGGTTCCAACTCGACGGACGGGCCAACGGCGACACCCTGCAGATGCAGGGCCACACCCGCTTGAGTGAACTGGACTGCAGCCTCGACCTGCACGGGCAAGCACAGCCGGATGGGGCGTTGGCGCTGCAGGCTTCAGGGCAGTGCGGCCCAGTCCAGCAACGCTGCGAGGGTCTGTTTCATCCGGCGGCCGCCGAACTCGCTGCTGGCCCCTCGCAGCCCGTGGTGCCCCTGTTGTCGAAGCCGTTTGCGGGCGAGTTTCCGCTGGGCAACCTGCACGACCACGAGCCCGGCGACGCGCAGCAGACCCAGTTGGGTTACAGCGGACATCGACGCTCAACCGGCGACGGGATGGGCAGCATGGGCTATGACGGCCACGTCGGCTACGACTGGCTGATGCCGGAAGGCACGCCCCTGCTGGCTGTGGCCGATGGCGTGGTCCTTTTGGCCGAAGAAGTCGATCAGCCCTGCGGTGATCACACCCCGCGCGGCCCGGTCCTGATGTTGGTCCACACAGGCCCGGACAGGCACGACTACATCAGTTTCTATGGGCACGCCAGCGCCTTGCAGGTGCGCGAAGGCGATCGCGTGCTGCGCGGTCAGACCGTGGCCCTGTCAGGCAACACCGGCTGCAGCACTGCGCCCCACCTGCACCTGCACATTCTGAGAGCGGTGGGCGATCGTCTGGAGCTGGTCGATCCCTATGGCTGGCAGGCATCGTCGGCTGACCCTGCGTTGGAACGCCCCGACTTCGGGCCGAGCGCGTGGATGTGGCTGCCAGGCGAAGCGCCGGCCTTGGACTAGCAGCCTGTCACCGTGGTTGCCCAGGCAGGCTCAGGCCCGCCTGGGCAGCCGACGGCACCAGCCTCGAACAACTGCACAGCTGCCGAAGGCTGCGCGGAAACGCAAGCGAGAACAGCCGTCTTGAGTCGCTCGGAAAAATCCAGCACCAAAAGCGCCCGTTGTTCCCGGGGCAGCTGCACCGCTATCCGGCGCTGAGCAACTCAGAAGCTGTCATGCGGCACCCGCACCCAACCTTCCATCAGCACCCGCGCGCTGCGGCTCATGATCGCCTTGGTCACCGTCCACTGCCCACGCAAGAACGTCGCCTCGGCGCCGACCCGCAGGGTGCCGGACGGATGACCAAAGCGCACCGCACTGCGCTCGCCCCCGCCAGCCGCGAGACTCACCAGCGTGCCGGGAATCGAGGCCGCGGTGCCGATCGCCACCGCCGCCGTACCCATCATCGCGTGGTGCAGCTTGCCCATCGACAGCGCACGCACGCGCAGATCGATCTCGTCAGCGCGCACCGTCTTGCCGCTGGAGCTCACGTAGTCGGCCGCGGGCGCAACGAAGGCCACCTTGGGCGTGTGCTGGCGCTTTGCAGCTTCTTCCGGTGTCTTGATCAGGCCCATGCGCAGCGCACCGGCGGTGCGGATCGCCTCGAACATCGCCAGCACAGCCGCATCGCCATTGATCTCGCCCTGCAGTTCGCTGCCGCTGAAGCCGATCTCAGCCGCGTTGACGAACACAGTAGGGATACCGGCGGTGATCATGGTGGCCTGCAGCGTGCCGATCCCGGGGACTTCAAGCGCGTCGACCAGATTGCCGGTGGGAAACAACGCGCCGCCGCCCTCGCCTTCGCCTTCATCGGCGGGGTCGATGAACTCCAGCACGATCTCGGCGGCGGGAAAGGTCACGCCGTCGAGCTCGAAGTCACCGGTCTCCTGCACCAGACCGTTCGTCACCGGCACATGCGCCAGGATCGTCTTGCCAATGTTGGCCTGCCAGATCCGCACCACGCAGACGCCGTCCTTCGGCACGCGGCGGGCGTCGACATAGCCCGCCTGCAGCGCGAACGCACCCGCGGCGGTGGAGAGGTTGCCGCAGTTGCCCGACCAGTCGACGAAGTCGCTGTCGATCGAGACCTGGCCGTAGAGGTAGTCGACGTCGTGCCCCGGCTTGGCGCTCATCGAGAGGATCACGCACTTGCTGGTCGACGAGGTCGCGCCACCCATGCCGTCGGTGTGCTTGGCGTAGGGGTCGGGGCTGCCGATCACGCGCTGGAACAGACGATCGCGGGCGCGGCCCGGCACTTGCGCGGATTCCGGCAGGTCTTCGAGGCGGAAGAACACGCCTTTGGAAGTGCCACCGCGGTAGTAGGTGGCGGGGATGCGGAGCTGGGGGGCGTGGGGCATACATCAAACCTTGCGAGCGTTGCTCCCCTCTCCCCTTGTGGGAGAGGGGTCGGGGGAGAGGGGGGAAGCCTCGGCCAGCGCCTGAAGAATCGACTCAAGCACAGCCTCGGTGTCTTTGAGAATCTGGTCGTTCCAAAAGCGCATGACGCGAAAACCTTCAGAGGCCAGCCAGGCATCGCGGACTGCATCTCGCGTTGATTCGGAGTGCTGCCCTCCATCCGCCTCGATCACCAGCCTCGCGCCGAAGTGCACGAAGTCGAGGATGTAGGGGCCGAGCGGCTGCTGTCGCCTGAACTTCTGCCCCTGAAAGCGGTGCGCCCTGAGGTGCCTCCAGAGTACGCGCTCCGCATCGGTCAGGTTCTGCCGCAATTGCTTGGCGAAGTCGCGAGATTCCATCCCCCTCTCCCCAACCCCTCTACCACGAGGGGAGAGGGGCTCCTGGCTATCAATGGCTGAGTGCGCGTCGAACGCTTCAATTCTTCAAGGCAATACTTGCTTGGCGAAGCCGCGAGATTCCATCCCCCTCTCCCCAACCCCTCTCCCACGAGGGGAGAGTGGCTCCTGGCTATCAATGGCTGAGTGCGCGTCGAACGCTTCAATTCTTCAAGGCAATACTTGCTTGGCGAAGCCGCGAGATTCCATCCCCCTCTCCCCAACCTGCCTTCGCTTCGCTCGGGCTTCGGGGGTCATCGGCTGCCACCGGCAGCCGATAATCGCCCCCCTCCGCTTCCCACGAGGGGAGAGGGGCTTGTGTGTTCGTACCGCTGAGTCGGTGACAAGCGCTTCAATCCTTCAAGACCGCAGAGGGTTCCAGCACGTGCGCAGAACGTAAGTGCCTTGCGGCGGACAAGCAGCGCATTCATTGCCGCCCCCCACCCCACGATCAGTGACTGCCGAAAGGGTCGAGGTGCCCTCAGTTTGACTCCCCTCTCCCCTCGTGGGAGAGGGGTCGGGGGAGAGGGGGCAGGTCGCGTCAATCCTACAAACTGCCTCGGTGCCTCGGTGCCTCGGTGCCTCGGTACCACAGCATCCCGGAGTCTCAGTAGCGCCACATCTGAGAGCGCCGAGAGTTCCTCACCCCACCCCCGCCAGAAAATCCTGCGCGAACCGCTGAAGCACGCCGCCCGCCTCGTAGATCGATACCTCTTCCGCGGTATCCAGCCGACAGCGCACCGGCACGTCCACGCGTTCGCCGTTGCGGCGGTGAACGATCAGGGTCAGGGTGGCGCCCGGTGAACGTTCGCCGATGACGTCATAGGTCTCGCTGCCATCCAGGCCCAGCGTCAGCCGCGTGGTGCCGGCGATGAACTCGCAGGGCAGTACGCCCATGCCGATCAGGTTGGTTCGGTGAATCCGCTCGAAGCCCTCGGCAACGATGGCTTCTACACCGGCCAGACGCACGCCTTTCGCCGCCCAATCGCGCGAAGAACCCTGGCCGTAGTCGGCGCCGGCGATGATGATCAGCGGCTGGCCGCGCTCCATGTAGGTTTCGATCGCTTCCCACATGCGCGTGACCTCGCCTTCCGGCTCGACCCGCGCCAGCGAGCCGCGGCGGATGGTGCCGTCGGCGCTGCGCGCCATTTCGTTCTGCAGGGTCGGGTTGGCAAAGGTTGCGCGCAGCGCGGTGAGGTGGTCGCCGCGGTGGGTCGCGTAGGAATTGAAGTCCTCTTCCGGCAGGCCCATTTTCGCGAGGTACTCACCAGCCGCGCTGTCGGCGAGGATCGCGTTCGACGGCGACAGATGGTCGGTGGTGATGTTGTCGCCAAGCAGGGCCAGCGGCCGCAGGCCGGCCAGCGTGCGCGGCTTGGCCAGTGCGCCTTCCCAGTAGGGCGGACGGCGGATATAGGTGCTCATCGGCCGCCAGTCGTAGAGCGGGCTGACTTTCTCGCCGCTCTCCAGTTTCAGCTTGAACATCGGCTCGTAGACGGCGCGGAACTGCTCGGGCTTGACCGCCTGCTTCACCACCGCGTCGATCTCGGCGTCACTCGGCCACAGGTCCTTCAGCAGGATCGGCGTGCCGTCTTCGCGATGGCCCAGCGCGTCGCGCTCGATGTCGAAGCGGATGGTGCCGGCGATCGCATAGGCCACCACCAGCGGCGGCGAGGCCAGGAAGGCCTGCTTGGCATAGGGATGGATGCGGCCGTCGAAGTTGCGGTTGCCGCTGAGCACCGCGGTGGCATAAAGATCACGCTCGATGATCTCCTGCTGGATGGCGGGATCCAGCGCACCGCTCATGCCGTTGCAGGTGGTGCAGGCAAACGCCACGATGCCGAAGCCGAGCTTCTCCAGCTCGGTCTTCAGACCGGCCTCTTCCAGATACAGCGCCACCGCCTTCGAGCCCGGCGCCAGCGAGCTCTTCACCCAGGGCTTGCGCGACAGGCCCAGCGCGTTCGCCTTCTTCGCCAGCAAGGCGGCTGCGATGACGTTGCGCGGGTTCGAGGTGTTGGTGCAGCTGGTGATGGCGGCGATGATCACCGCGCCGTCCGGCATCAGGCCCTGCGCTTCCTGCGCGCGGGCGGCGTCGAGGTTGACCGCGATGCCCTTGGCGGCGAGATCGGCCGTTGCCACGCGCGCATGCGGGTTGGACGGCCCGGCCATGTTGCGGACCACGCTCGACAGGTCGAAGTGCAGCGTGCGTTCGTAGGTCGCGGTGGCGAGATCATCGGCCCACAGGCCGGCGGTGCGCGCGTAGTTCTCGACCAGGGCGACCTGCTCGTCCGTGCGACCGGTCAGGCGCAGGTAGTCCAGCGTCTGGCCGTCGATGAAGAACATCGCCGCGGTCGCACCGTACTCCGGCGCCATGTTGGAGATCGTCGCGCGGTCGCCGAGCGTGAGCGCGGACGCGCCTTCACCGCGGAACTCCAGATAGGCGCCGACCACCTTGGACTTGCGCAGGAATTCGGTCAGCGCCAGCACGATGTCGGTGGCGGTGATGCCCGGCTGCGGCTTGCCGGTCAGTTCGACACCGACGATTTCCGGCAGGCGCATCCACGAGGCACGGCCGAGCATCACGTTCTCGGCTTCGAGGCCGCCGACGCCCACCGCGATCACGCCCAGCGCGTCCACGTGCGGGGTGTGGCTGTCGGTGCCGACGCAGGTGTCGGGGAAGGCCACTCCGTCCTGCACATAGATCACCGGCGACATCTTCTCCAGATTGATCTGGTGCATGATTCCGTTACCCGGCGGAATCACATCGACGTTCTTGAACGAGCGCTTGGTCCAGTCGATGAAGTGAAAGCGGTCTTCATTGCGGCGATCCTCGATGGCGCGGTTGCGCTCGAAGGCATCGGGCACATAGCCGCCGCACTCCACCGCCAGCGAGTGATCGACGATGAGCTGCACCGGAACAACGGGGTTCACCTTGGCCGGATCCCCGCCTTGCTCAGCGATGGCATCGCGCAGGCCGGCGAGGTCAACCAATGCGGTCTGGCCGAGGATGTCGTGGCAGACCACGCGCGCCGGAAACCAGGGAAAGTCGCGCTCGCGCTTGCGGTAGACGAGCTGCTCCAGGCATTCGCGCAGGATCGAGGGCTCGCAGCGACGCACGATGTTCTCGGCGTGCACGCGCGCGGTGTAGGGCAGGCTCGCCCAGGTGCCCGGCTCGATCGCATCGACCGCCTCGCGGGCGTCGAACCAGTCGAGGGCGGTGCCGGGGAGGGGTTTGCGGTGATCTGTGTTCATGAGTGGTGGCCGGGATTCGGGATTTGGGATTCGGGATTCGTTGAAGCCGGCGGACCGGGAAACTGAGGAAGTCATGCCACCTCAAGGCCGCCGGAGCTTCACGCTCTGCTCCCCTCTCCCCACGGGAGAGGGGTCGGGGGTGAGGGGCTGTGCGGAGCGAAGCAGGCTTGCCGGCAAGGTTTTTCGGCATGCTCTGTAGCGATCCTCACCCCAACGCGCCCTCCCTTCGGCAGGGCTAGACCCCCATGGACTGGCACAGGTCGTCCAAAGTCGGCGAGGAACGCTCCGTCGAGAGCGGTGATGAGAGGAGGACGTTTGGCGTGGCTCGTCAGCATCTACTTGGACACCTGCTTCTTGAAGCCAATATGGCTTTCGACGTAGCCCAGACCACGATAGAACCGATGCGCATCAGCGCGGCTCGCAGCCGAGGTCAGCTGCAGCAAGGTGCAGCCACGCTCACGCGCACGCTCCTCGCAGGCCTGCATCAGCTGCGCGCCTAGGCCCTGGCCGCGCAGGTCGGAAGCGATGCGCACCGCCTCGACATTGCAGCGCCAGGCGCCGCCGCGGCTCAGGCCGGGAATGAAGCTGAGCTGGGCCATGCCGAGGATGCGCCCATCCAGCTCGGCCACGAGAAGCTGCTGATTGGGGTCTGCACTGATCGCTTCGAAGGCCTTGAGGTAGTTGGGGTTGGCAACGTCGAACTCGCGGTTCTTGCCGAGGGTGTCGTCTGCGATCAGGGCGAGGAGGGTTGGGAGGTCGGCGTGCTGCGCGCTCCGGAAGCTCACTGCCGCTTCGCTGCCGGCCTCAGTGGCGATGTCTGGACTCGAAGGCATAGCGCTGCTCCAGTGGGTGTTCTCGCGCGTTCGACTTTGGGCTCCGTCCGGCTCCTCACCCCAACCCCACCTTCGCTTCGCCTGGGCTCCCCCAGCCATGGACTGCCACCGGCAGTCCATAAGCGGCTGGGATCGCTCCGTGGGGAGAGGGGCTAGAGGGCGGGAGTCGCGCAGCGTTGCCAAAACCTGGCAGAGCCCGCTTCTGACGAATCCCGAATCCCGAATCACCAATCCCGGATCAGCGCGCCGCTCAGGCGCGCTGATCCAGCGGCACAAACTTCAGATCCTCAGGCCCCACGTAGTTCGCGCTCGGCCGGATGATCTTGCCGTCGATGCGCTGCTCGATCACGTGCGCGCTCCAGCCCGAGGTGCGGGCGATCACGAACAGCGGGGTGAACATCGCCGTCGGCACGCCCATCATGTGGTAGCTCACCGCGCTGAACCAGTCGAGGTTGGGGAACATCTTCTTGATGTCCCACATCACCGATTCCAGGCGCTCGGCGATGTTGTACATCTTCATCGAGCCGGCCTCTTCCGACAGCTCTTCGGCGACGCGCTTGATCACCACGTTGCGCGGGTCGGAGACGGTATAGACCGGATGACCGAAGCCGATAACGACTTCCTTCTTCTCGACGCGGGCGCGGATGTCGGCCTCGGCCTCGTCCGGGGTTTCGTAGCGCTTCTGGACTTCGAACGCGACCTCATTGGCGCCACCGTGCTTCGGCCCGCGCAGCGCGCCGATGGCGCCGGCGATGCAGCTGTACATGTCGGAGCCGGTGCCGGCGATGACGCGGCCGGTGAAGGTGCTGGCGTTGAACTCGTGCTCGGCGTAGAGCACCAGCGAGGTGTGCATGGCCGCGACCCAGCTCGGCCGCGGCGTCTCGCCATGCAGCAGGTGCAGGAAGTGGCCGCCGATCGAGTCATCGTCGGTCTCGACCTCGATGCGCTTGCCGTTGTGGCTGTAGTGGTACCAGTACAGCAGCATCGAGCCCAGCGAGGCCATCAGCTTGTCGGCGATGCCGCGTGCGTCCGGGTGGTTGTGGTCGTCCTTCTCGGGCGTCAGGCAGCCGAGCACGGAGACGCCAGTGCGCATCACGTCCATCGGGTGCGCCGAGGGCGGCAGCTGCTCCAGCGCCACCTTGAGCGCCGCGGGCAGGCCGCGCAGGCTCTGCAGCTTGGCCTTGTAGGCTTTGAGCTCGGCGCGGGTCGGCAGCTTGCCGTGCACCAGCAGATGGGCGATCTCCTCGAACTCGCAGCTGCGCGCGACATCGAGAATGTCGTAGCCGCGGTAGTGCAGGTCATTGCCGCTGCGGCCGACCGTGCACAGCGCGGTGTTGCCGGCGGCGGTGCCAGACAGGGCAACGGACTTTTTCGGCTTGAAGCCGGGGGTGGCGGGGGCGGTGGATTCGGTCACGGTCATGCTCCGTTGACGGGGGATTCGATGAGCGCCTCGCCGGTAGCGAGGCCTCGCATTGTTCGTAGCTTGGGTTTAGCCAAGGGCGAAACCCGACGCCGGTCCATTCGAGTGTTTGGCTAGAGCGGTGTGTGCGATGTTGGGCCGCGCTGCGCTTGGCCCAACCTACGCCGATCGCGGCGGCGCGCGCTGCTCTGTTTCGCTTGACACCTTTTTTGCTCGGGTTGCGGACCCGGTTCAGCTCACTGCTTCGCCTTGGCGAACAGCGCATCCAGGCGCTGCTCGAAGGCGTGGTAGCCGATGGCCTCGTACAGCTCCATGCGCGTCTGCATGGTGTCGACCACATTCGCCTGCGTGCCATCGCGGCGGATCGCGGTGTAGACGTTCTCGGCGGCCTTGTTCATGGCGCGGAAGGCCGACAGCGGATACAGCACGATGCCGACGTCGGCGCCGGCCAGCTCGTCGACGGTGAACAGCGGGGTCGAACCGAACTCGGTGATGTTGGCCAGCACCGGCACCTTCACCGCCGCGGCGAACTGCTTGTACATCGCCAGCTCGGTCATCGCTTCGGGGAAGATCATGTCGGCGCCGGCCTCGACGCAGGCGACCGCGCGCTCGATGGCCTTTTCCAGGCCTTCGACCGCCAGCGCATCGGTGCGCGCCATGATCACGAAGTCGGGATCGGTGCGTGCATCCACCGCGGCCTTGATGCGGTCGACCATTTCGGCCTGACTGACGATCTCCTTGCCGGGGCGATGGCCGCAGCGCTTGGCGCCGACCTGGTCCTCGATGTGCATCGCAGCCGCGCCGAACTTGATCAGCGACTTCACCGTGCGCGCGACATTGAAGGCCGAGGGCCCGAAGCCGGTGTCGACGTCGACCATCAACGGCAGGTCGCAGACGTCGGTGATGCGGCGCACGTCGGTGAGCACATCGTCCAGCGTGCTGATGCCGAGGTCAGGCAGACCCAGCGAGCCCGCAGCCACGCCACCGCCCGACAGGTAGATCGCCTTGAAGCCGGCGCGCTTGGCGAGCAGGGCGTGATTGGCATTGATCGCGCCCGGCAGCTGCAGCGGCTTCTCGCTGGCGACGGCGGCGCGGAACTTGGCACCGGCGGAAACGTGGCTCATGGGAACTCCTGGTCGAAGGGTCGGGGCGGATGCGCGCGTTGCAGCGGGCGGGGTCTGAGCCCGTTACATCAAGACCCGTGCCAGTGCCGGCAGGCGCTGCGGAGATCTGCAAGCCACTGATTTACCAGAGCACGCGCGACAGTAGAGCGCGCAGACGTTGCAGTGGCGTGTTTCAATGCAACACCCCACGACACGACACATGCAACATGAGCGCGCATCCCGAATCCACCCGCCTGCCCGTCATCTGGACGGCTTCCGTCTCGCGCCTGTCCCAGCTGCTGCGCGAGGTGACGCCCGAGTTCGACGGCCGCGCGCGCATCGAGAACCTCAACCTCGGCTTCGAGGACGCCGTTCGCCACATCCGCACGCGCCTGCCCAGCGAGCGCGTCGACGTGCTGATCTCGGCCGGCAGCAATGGCGCCTACCTGCGCAACCGCATCAGCCGCCCGCTGGTGCTGGTGCGCGCTTCGGGTTTTGATCTGATGCAGGCGCTGTCGCGGGCGCGGCGCATCGCCGACCGCATCGGCGTGATCACCCACGAGACCGATCTGCCGGTGTTCGCCGAATTCCAGCGCCACTTTGGCCTCGACATCGCCCAGCGCAGCTTCATCACCGCGGAAGAAGCGCGCTCGGCCGTGGGCGATCTCGTCAGCCAGGGCGTGCGCGCCATCGTCGGCACGGGTCTGGTCACCGAGCTGGCCGAACAGGCCGGCGTGGCGGGCGTGCTGATGTACTCGGCCGACTCGATCCGCCAGGCCTTCGAGAGCGCGCTCGACGTCGCCCGCCCGCTGATCGCGCAGGAGGAGCACGCCCCCAGCCCACGCGCGAAGAAGTCCGGCGCGCCGCGGCACGCGCTGGAAGACCTGGTCGGCGCCAGCGCGGCGATGGTCGAGCTGCGCGAGCAGATCCGCCGCGCAGCAAGCAGCTCGGCCACGGTGTTGATCCAGGGCGAGACCGGCAGCGGCAAGGAGCTGGTCGCCCAGGCCCTGCACGGCGTCAGCCCGCGTCGACGCGGGGCCTTTGTGGCGATCAACTGCGGCGCGGTGCCGGAGTCGCTGCTGGAAGGCGAACTGTTCGGTCACGACGAAGGCGCATTTACCGGTGCACGTCGTGGCGGCCGCGCCGGCCTGATCGAGACCGCCAGCGGCGGCAGCCTGTTTCTGGATGAGATCGGCGAGATGCCGCTGGCCCTGCAGACGCGCCTGCTGCGCGTGCTGGAGGAACGCGAGGTGCTGCGCGTGGGCGCGTCGAACCCGATCCCGGTCGACCTGCGCATCATCGCCGCCAGCCACGTCGATCTGCGCGCGGCAGTGGCCGATGGCCGCTTCCGCGCCGACCTGTTCTACCGTCTCGACGTGCTGCGCCTGCGCCTGCCGCCGCTGCGCGAGCGCCGCGAGGACCTGCCGGCGCTGATCCGCAGCCTGCAGGACAGCCTGCGTCGGCGCGGCCTGGGCATGCGCGAGCTGAAGTTCAGCGCCGAAGCGATCGCGCTGATGTCCGCGTACCCATGGCCCGGCAATGTGCGCGAACTGCGCAACCTGCTGGAGCGGCTGCATGCGCAGGTCGATCCGGCGGTGGTGGAGATCGAGGCGGCGGTGTTGATGCGGCTGGCGCCGGAGTTGGGCGCGGGCGGGGCCATGGGCCGGGTCGGTCAGTCGTTGCCCGCTTCGATGCGGGTCGGCAACGCTGCGGCGAACGCGACGGCGACTCGCCCCTCGGCCACCGAGCTGCACGCGCTGCTGGAAAGCCATGGTGGATCACGCAATGCAGTCGCGGAGTTGCTGGGGATTTCGCGCAGTACGCTGTGGCGGTGGCTGCGGCAGTGCGACGCGCAAGAGTTCCCCGGTGAGTCGGATTGAGCGCCTCCCCTCTCCCCTTGCGGGAGAGGGGTCGGGGGAGAGGGGTAGGCGGCGTGCGCCAGGCTTCCCCCCTCTCCCCAACCCCTCTCCCACAAGGGGAGAGGGGCTATGCCACCGCACACCATGACGATGCCGGTTGCACACCGGGCACGGCTGGAGAGGTCAGCCAGTGCGAGCTGTTGGAGTGCATTCACGATATGAACCACGAAGCATTCAAGTCAGCAGTCGTCTGCCATCTCCGGACTGCCGCGGCGTTTCAGGACGCCTTGGAGGGCCTTGCTATCGGGAACGTCCCGCGCGAGCACATTTCCCGACGGCTGTGGATTCTCGCAAACCAAGACGGTGCAAGCTTTGGCGCGCTTCTGAAGCTGGGTCATGTGGGTAGCGCGCTAGCGTTGATCCGTCCGCAAACTGAAGCCTTCCTGCGTGGGTGTTGGGCGCGTTGGTTTGCGACAGACGTTCAGCTATGCCAAATCGCGGAAGGGACGGGACGATTCGAGCTCCTGGGGCAGACATTGAAAGATCTCGACTCTTTACAGCCGCCGGTGAGGATCTGCGGTCGGGAACTGGACGTTGTGCATTTGTCGAGAGCAGCGGTGAGCAAGCTCCATGACCTTACGCATCGTGGCACGCTCGCCCTGGATCTTCTTTCGGTATGCAACGCATCCCTTCCGTTCGCGGCTGCGCCACATTTTCTTGCGGCGCTGGATTTGACTATCCAGATCGGCGCCCTCTCGGCAGCCGCAGCTCTGGAAGATGCCGGGGATAGCGAGGCGGGCAACGCATTGCTTGTCCGAGCAGATGAATTTCGCCTTCAGGCAGATCATTGGCTTGAAGTCAGCCAGCATCTCCAAGTGGAGTCCGTGCCTGTGGCGAAGCAATGAGCGGGATCTCCGAGCGCTCCATCGGGATCGACCAGCCTCCCCGGATTGTCCTCATCACCGGCGCCCACGGCTTCCTCGCCGGCTTCATCATCGCTGCCCTGCACGCCCGCGGCTGGCGGGTGATCCGCGGCGTGCGTTCGATGCCGCGCGCTGCGGACGAACGCCACTGCGATTTCGCGCGGGAGCAGAACAGCTCCGACTGGCACGCCCTGCTGGACGGCGTCGATGCGGTGATCAACGTCGCCGGCATCCTGCGCGAGACGCGAACCCAGACCTTCGAGGCGATACACCACGCTGGCCCCTTGGCCTTGGCGCGCGCCTGCGTGGAACACGGCGTCCGCGACTTCGTGCAGATATCCGCGCTCGGCGATCCCGCCGACGGCGAGTTCATCGCCTCCAAACACCGCTTCGACTCCGCATTGCTGGACCTTGAGCTGCGCGCGGTGGTGCTGCGGCCTTCGATCGTCTACACGCCGCGCGGCTCCTACGGCGGCACGTCGCTGCTGCGGGCGCTGTCGGCCCTGCCGGTCGCCGTGCCGCTGCCGGGCGCGGGCGCATGGCCGGTGCAGCCGCTGGCGGCGGAAGACCTGGGCGATCTCGTGGTGGCCGCGCTCGAGGGCGAGCAGCACGGCGTGTTCGAGGTCGGCTGCGCGCAGCCGCTGAGCCTGCGCGATTACCTGCTGCGCTGGCGCGCGTGGTTGCGGATCCCGGGCGCGCGCACGTTGCCGACGCCACTGTGGGCAGTCGATGCGGCCGTGGCGATTGGCGAGCGCTTCGGCGTCGGCCCGATGGGCCAGACGATGTGGCGCATGCTCAAGCGCGGCAATGTCTGCGCGCCCGATGCACATCAACGATTGCTCGCCGATTTCGGCACCGCGCCGCGCGATCTGGATACGGTGCTGGCGCAGACGCCCAGCCAGGTGCAGGACCGCTGGCAGGCGCAGCTGTATCTGTTGGCCCCCGTACTCCGTTGGACCGTGATCCTGCTGTGTCTGATCTCGGCCTGGGCAGGCTTCGCCACGCCAGCCGCAGAAATCGAAGCGATGTCTGCGGGTTCTCTGCTCGCGCAACTGCAGCCTGTCGCACTGGCGCGCTTCGCCGGTGGCGCCGACCTCGTGCTCGCGCTGTGGCTGGCGAGCGGCTTGCGACCGCGCGCAGCGGTGGCGTCGGCCCTGCTGCTGGTGCTGGGCTACACGCTGGTGTTTGGTGCGCTGGTGCCGGCGCTATGGCTGGACCCGCTCGGTGGGCTGGCCAAGAATCTCGTCCTGCTGCCGGCACTCGCCGTGCTGTGGGTGCTGAGCGAACGGAGGTAGGGCGATGGACTATCTGTGGCTGAAGTGGATCCACATCCTGTCGTCCACGCTGTTGTTCGGCACCGGGCTCGGCATCGCTTTTTTCATGTGGGTGGCGCACCTGCGCGGCGATGCGCGGGTGATCGCGGCCACGGCCCGCACGGTCGTGATCGCCGATGCCTGCTTCACCGCGCCGGCCGTGGTCGTTCAGCTGGTGACCGGCCTGCTGCTGTCGGCGCAGCTGGGCTGGCCGATCGAGGCCTTCTGGTGGCGCGCTTCAGTCGTGCTGTTCTTCGTGGTCGGCGCCTGCTGGCTGCCGGTGCTGTGGCTGCAGCTGCGGGCGCGCGATCTGGCCGCCGCGGCAGCGGCCTCGGGCGGCGCGCTTCCGCCCGCCTACCACCGCGCCATGCGGGCGTGGTTCTGGCTGGGTTGGCCGGCTTTCCTCAGCGTGCTGGCGATTTTCTGGCTGATGGTGATGAAGCCGGGGTAGGGCTTTGGCACGGGTTGACCGGGGCGGGAGTGGAGGCTGTGGTGGGTCAAGACCCACCCTATGCGGGTCGCAGCGCGATTCGGGCGGCGCCGAGCTGTTCGGAGTGTTGGCCCGCGGCGCCGAGCGTTCCAGACGAACGCCACTGCGGTTTCATTCGGATGCAGCACATCACCGCCTGGCGCGCCCTGCTCGACAGCGTGAATGCGGTGGTCAAGGTCGCCGGCATCCTGCGCGAGAAGCGGCAACAGATCTTCGATGCCATCCACCACGACGGCCCGCTTGCGCTTGCACGGGCCTGCGCCGAGCACGGCGTGCGCGACTTCGTGCAGGTCGAGGTCGGCTGCGCGCAGCCGGTCAGCCTGCGTGACTACCTGATGCGCTGGCGGGCGTGGCTGCAGATTCCGGGTGTGTGTGCGCTGCCGACGCCGCTGTGGGCGGTGGATGCTGCGGTCGCGGTCGGCGAGCGCTTCGGCGCCGACCCGATGGGCCAGACCCTGTGGCGCATGCTGAAGCGCGGCAAGGTCTGCTCGCCCGTCACGCCCGCCGCGCAGATCGAGGCGATCGCGGCAGACAGGCTGCTGGCCGAGCTGCGGCGGGTGGCCGTGGCGGGTCTCACCGGCGGCGTCGATCTGCTGCTCGCGCGTTGGCTGGGCAGCGGCTGGTGTGTGGGTGAGGCGGTGGCTTCCACCCTGCTAGTGGTGCCGGGCTACACGCCGGTGCTCGGCGGGCGGGTCCCGGGCTTTGGCTCCTCGCCGGACGTCACCCATACCGTCGCTGGTGTGTTTCGTCGCATGGGTCCGAAGCGCGCGCGGATTTGGATTCACACTGCCGCCACTACTGAACTCAAGGCACTCCCGTGAACAGAATTCAGCGCTTCCTTGTGCGCGGCCTGCTCGCCTTTCTCGGCCTGCTGGCTGTACTGGCCGCCTTGGTCGCCTACTTCGTTTACACGCCCGATCCCGAACTGCCTCAACTGTCGGGCACGCTCAGCCAGGGAACCCTGGAGGTGGCGGGGCTCACGCGCAGCTACCGCAGCTATGTGCCCAAGGGCTTGCCCGAAGGCGCAGCTCTGGTGCTGGTGTTGCACGGCTCGGGCGAGGGCCCGCAGGCCGTTCGAAAGGGCACCGGCTATGGCTTCGAGCGCCTGGCCGACCAGCATGGCTTTGCCGTGGTCTACCCGAAGTCGTTTGGGTTTGACTGGAACGACTGCAGTTCCATCGGCAACACAGCGGTGAACGGTGTGCGCGCCGACGATGCCGGCTTCCTGGCGGCACTGGTGGACACGCTGGTTGGCGAGATCGGGGTTGATCCCAAGCAGGTGTTCGCGGCTGGGGTTTCGAACGGGGGCTCGATGGCCATGCGCCTGGCGCTGGAGCAGCCGACGCGCTATCGCGCGTTGGCCGCCGCGCTGGCCAACGTGCCCGCGCCGCAGAACTTCCAGTGCCAGCCGGTCGGGCAGCCCCCCTCGATCATGATCTTGAATGGCACCGAGGACCCGCTGGTGCCCTATGCCGGCGGCGAGATCAACCTGCTGGGGCTGTTCTACAAGGGCGGGCAGGTCATCTCCTCGACCGCGTCGGCCCAGTACTTCGCGGACCGCAACGCCATTGCCGGCACGCCCCAGGTCAGCCTGACGCACACGGCGCAAGGCGCCCAAGTCGAACACGCAGTTTGGCGGGCGGCGGATGGCCGCAGCGAGGTGGAGCTGGTCACCCTGCATGGTGCCGGCCATGTGCTGCCCCAGCCCTGGGCGCGCCGCCCCCGCCTGCTGGGGCCCGCCCCCGAGGAGCCCAATGGGCCGGCCATGATCTGGGCCTTCTTTGAAAGGCAATCGAAATGAGCGTCCTGGAGGTTCCACCGGACAGCCACCCGCTGCTGCATGTCGCCGCCGCCGTGGTGCTCTACCTGCACATCGGCGCCGGCACGGTGAGTCTGCTGGCGGGTGCGGCTGCATTTGTCGTCCGCAAGGGCTCGCGCCGGCACCGACTGGCCGGCAACATCTTCGTTGTCGCCATGCTGATCATGTCGGCCATCGGCGCTGCGGTGGCGCCGTTTCTGCCCACGCCCGAACGGGCCTCAGTCATCGCCGGCGTGCTGACCTTCTACCTGGTGCTCAGCAGTTGGGCTGCGGTCAAGCGCAAGCCGGGTCAGATCGGCGCCTTCGACTACGGCCTGCTGCTGACCTCAATGACCGTGGTAGGCGCCAGCGCCTACTTGATGAGCTTGGCGGCGCAAAGCGCGACGGGCACGCTCGACGGCCAGCCGGCCGCTGCCTTTGTGATGTTCATGATCATTGGCAGCCTGGCGGCCGTGGGGGACCTGCGGCTGATCCTGCGGCGCGGCGTCAGCGGCGCGATGCGTCTGGCCCGCCATCTGTGGCGCATGACCGTGGCGTATTTCATCGCGGCCAATGCCCTGTTCCTGGGCCAGCCGCAGGTGTTCCCGGACGTGCTGCAGCGCTGGTTGTTTGTGCCGGGCCTGCTGATCCTGGGTTTGTTGCTCTATTGGCTCGGCCATGTGGGCTACGGTGCCTACCGGCGCGGAAGAAACCCGATCAAAGGTAGCCGGCCTCACGCCGGCCGATAGACCTCCGCGCCCCGAGCGATGCGCCCACCGCGGCGCTCGACCACGGTGATGGCGACCCACCACCCGCGCATTCTCGAACGCGCCGACCGAATCGTGAGCTTGCAGGATGGCCGCCTCAGCGTGGACAGTGCAGCGCACTGATGCGATCCAGTCAGTCGGGTGCGATCGGAAGGTCCACACTCTTGCTCGCATCACCGTCGCCGAGCGCTGCCCGGTGGGCCTCTACGCCCGTGCCTGCTGGAACCCCAGCGCAAACCCGCCGCCACTGCCCCGGCGCCACACCCTGCCAGCGCTTGAAGGCGCGGCGGAAGTTGGCGCTGTCGGTGTAGCCGAGACGGTAGGCGATCGCCTCGATGCTGCTGCGGCCGGACCGCAGCTGCGCAAGCGCCAAGCTGTGGCGGACCTCGTCCAGCAGCTGGCGGAAAGAGGTGCCCTGTTCGACCAGCCGGCGATGCAGCGTCCGCGGACTCAAGCGCAGTCGGCGCGCGCTCGCCTGCAGCGAGGGCAGGCCGGCGGGCGCCTGCAGCAGCAGCCGCTGCACACGCACGCTCAGGCTGGCATCCGCATCGAGCCGGTCGAGCGCCCGCTGACAGCTGCGCGCGGCCTCCTCGAAGGCGGCCGGGTCAGCCTGCTTCAAGGGCGCATCGAGCACGTGGATGGGCAGGCTGAAGCCGGTCCACTGCTGGCCGTATCTGACCGGACTGCGCAACAGCTCACGCGCCAGTCGGGCGTACTCGGGCGCCTCGAACGCAAACGCGACACTGCCGGCGCGGCTGGCGCCAAGGGTCAGCGCATCCAGCAGGTTGCGCACGCTGAGCAGGGTCGATTCCAGCAGCGGCCGCTGCAGCTCGCCGAGCGGCCAGGCTTCGACGAAGCACACCCGCAGTTCATCGCCGTGGTGCTGCAGGCTCAACGTGATCAAAGGCATGCGCAGGGCCATGAAGCGCTCCAGCAGGGCGAGCGCCTCGCGCAGGCTGCGGGCCTGCAGCAGGGCGCCGCCCAGCACGCCATGGGTGTGCGCCAGCAGCCGCTCGCCCACCAGCAGGCCCAGCGCGGGCTCGCCCGAGGTCTGCAGCGCCGCTTGCACCAGGCGCACAAACTTCGCCAGCGGCACCCTGAGCTGCGGGTCGGCGCTCGCGGCGGGGCCGGGCGGGCCTACGCCGCAGCCCAGTGCGAGCTGAGCCGCAGCATCCAGTCCGGCGGCGGCGAACCACACGCTGGGATCGATGCCGAACTCACGCAAACGCGCATCGATCTGCCAGAGGTAATCCACGGGCAGGCTCAAGTGTGGGTCGAACATGCAGCACGCTCCGGACCGGGGGCGCTTCAGTGTTGGCGATAAATGACCTGTCGGCCAGCGTCGGGCGCGCCTAGATTGCAGCGGCAGGCAACCCGGGAGACTTCGGATGTCCACGTCCGCGACGCAGATGCTGATCAACGCGCTGCCGGTGTCCGTCGAACCGGGCGAGACCGTGCTGCAGGCCGCGCTGCGCGCCGGCATCCGATTCCCCAACAGCTGCCGGGTCGGCGCCTGCGGACGCTGCCGATGCCGACTGCGCGGGGGCGAGGTGCTTGAGCTGACCGAGAGCGCCTACCTGCTCAGCGCCGAGGAGATTCGAAACGGCATCGTGCTGGCGTGTCAGAGTCGACCGCGTGCGGCGGTCAGCATCGAAGTGGAACTCGATCCGACCGCACCCACGCAGACACGCAGCGGCATCGTCTGCGCTCAGCAGCGGTTGACCCACGACATCACACGGCTTGACCTGCAGCTGAGCGAGCCGCTCGACTACCGCGCAGGCCAGTTCGCGCGCCTTGAGCTGCCGCAGTTGGCCGGGCTGCAGCGCTGCTACTCGTTCGCCACGCCAGCGACCGCAGACGGATCTGTGAGCTTCACCGTGCGTCGGGTCGAAGGCGGCCGGTTCTCCAGCCTCATCCACGACACCGACCTGGTCGGCAGCCCGATCGCCCTCGAAGGGCCACACGGCGACTTCTGGCTGCGCCCGGCCGCAGCGCCCCTGCTGATGGTCGGCGGCGGTAGCGGCCTGGCGCCGCTGCTGGCGATGCTGCAGGCGGCGTTGGCTGAAGGCGTGCAGCGCGAGGTCAGCCTGCTGTTCGGCGCACGCACCCAGGCCGATCTGTATGCCCTGCAGGACATTGAAACGCTTGCCCGCGCATGGCCGGTGGCGTTCCGCTTCCTGCCAGTGCTGTCGGCCGAGGCGGCTGACAGCAGTTGGGCAGGCGCGCGCGGCTGGGTCAGTGAGCACATCCCTGCACTGCTTGCGACCGGCAGCCACGCCTATCTGTGCGGGCCACCGCCGATGATCGATGCCGCCGCCCTGCAGCTGCAGGCACTGGGCGTGGCCAGCGCCGACATCCACTGCGATCGTTTCGTCAGTGCCGCCGAGGCGCCCGCGCAGGCCGAGAGCGCGCCGGCGAGCGCGGATCCCGATGCCGGCCTGTGGCACTACGCCAAGTTCTTCGGCTTCCATGCGGTCGGCCTGTTTTCGGCGATCTCGCTGCTCGCTGGCGGCGCCTGGACCAGCCTCGGTCTGCTGGCGGTGGTGGCGTTCTACATCGTCGGCGACTTCGTCAGCGGCGATGACCTGTCGACGCCACGCTACGCGCACCCGAAGGTGCTGACGGTGCAGCTGTGGCTCGCCCTGCCGCTGCTGGCGCTGATCGTGTTCTGCGCGGTGTGGAGCGTCAGCCCGCGCGACGCATTCGGCTTCGGTGCCTGGCTGGGCGGGCACGCAGGATTCGATCTGCTCGCAGCCCGCGCCGCAACCGGACTCGGCCATCATCTGTCGGCGCTGATCCTGACCAGCCTGATGATCGGCATGATCGGCACCATCACTGCCCATGAGCTCACCCATCGCACCTGGGACACGACCTCGCTGCTGATCGGACGTTGGCTGCTCGCCTTCAGCTTCGACACCGCGTTCGCGATCGAGCACGTCTACGGGCACCACCGCTACGTCTCGACCGCGCACGATCCGGCGACTGCGCCGCGCGGGCGGAATGTGTATGCGCACATCGTGCTGTCGACCCTGCGCGGCAATGCCAGCGCGTGGCGGATCGAGCGCGAACGTCTGCACAAGCGCGGGCTGCCAACGATGTCGCGCCACAACTCAGTTCTGCGCGGCCAGGCGATGAGCATCGCGCTGCTGGCGCTGGCCGCTGGCGTGGGTGGCTGGACCGGAGCGCTGATGTTTGTCGCCTGCGGCCTCGGCGGCAAGGCGCTGCTGGAGATCGTCAACTACATGGAGCATTACGGCCTGCTGCGCTCACCGCAGTCGCCCGTGCAGCCGCGGCACTCGTGGAACACCAATCGCCGGGTCAGTTCGTGGACGCTGTTCAACCTGACCCGGCACTCGCACCATCATGCCCAAGGCGAGATCGCTTACCAGAATCTTCGGCCGATGGCGGACGCACCGCAGATGCTCAGCGGCTATCTCACCGTTCTGGTGCTGACCCTGATCCCGCCGCTGTGGCAACGCCTGATGGCGCCCAAGCTGCTGGCCTGGGACCGAGACTTCGCCGATGCCGAGGAGCGCAGGCTGGCAGCCGCGGCGAATGCGCGCAGTGGGCTCAAATCGCTGCAGCCGGGGGCTTGAACGCGCCCATGCGCACTGGCCAGCGATCAGGCCGTCTGCGCGCCCACACCCGTCTCGCTGCTGCGCACTGCCGTCCGCGCCGGCCGGCTCGGCCACGCATGGCGCAGGATCCGCCAGATCACCTGGCCGAACTGGCGCGGCAGTGAGCCGGTGTTGTAGTGCTGGCCGTAGCGCGCACAGATCGCACGGATTTCGACCGCCATCGCGGCGTAGCGGTTGGCGGGGATGTCGGGGAACAGGTGGTGCTCGATCTGGTGGCTCAGGTTGCCGCTGAGCAGGTCGAGCACGCGGCCGCCGCGGATGTTGGAGGAGCCGTGCAGCTGGCGCAGGTACCACTGGCCGCGGCTCTCGTCGCGGATCGATTCCTTGGCGAAGGTTTCGGCTTCGGCGGTGAAGTGGCCGCAGAAGATGATCATGTAAGTCCACAGGTTGCGCAGCACATTGGCAAGCGCATTGCCGCTCAGCACCACCAGGAACTGCGGGCCGGCCAGGGCCGGATACAGCACGTAGTCCTTCAGGATCTGCCGGCGCATCTTGCGGCCGACCGGGCGCGCCACGGCGCGCAGCTCAGCGGCTTTGGTTCGGCCGCTGAACCAGCGGCCAAGGCGCAGTTCCTGCACCGCGATGCCCCACTCGAACAGGATCGCGAACACCACCGCGATCAGCGGCTGCAGCAGGTAGAACGGGCGCCAGCGCTGTTCGGGAAACAGCCGCAGCAGCCCGTAACCGAGGTCATCGTCCATGCCGCGCACATTGGTGTAGGTGTGGTGGCGGTAGTTGTGGGTCTTGCGCCAGTTGTCGCTGGTGCCGGCGATGTCCCACTCGTAACTGCGGCCGTCGAACTGCGGGTCGCGCATCCAGTCGAACTGGCCGTGCATGACGTTATGCGCCAGCTCCATGTTCTCGAGAATCTTCGACAGCGCCAGCAGCAGCACGCCGGCGCTCCACAGCGGCAGCAGCCAGGCCGGCGCGAAGGCGGCCGCCGCTGCGCCCGCGAACAGCAGGGCGCGGCCGGCGAAACCGGTATAGCGCACGCCGGCCAATACGCGGCGGATATAGCGCGCATCGGCCGCGCCAATGCTGGCCACGGTGCGCGCGCGCACTGCGTCGATCTCGGCGGCGAACTGCTCGATCTGCTCAGGGTTCAACGCTTTGCTGCGGGTCGAATACATGGCTTACAGGTCCAGAGTCAGGTCGCTGGCCGCGCTGTGGATGCACAGGCGGACGGGTGAGCGGGCTTCGTCATCGAGCGCGCCGCTGCGCAGGTCGCGGCTGCTGCCGGCGAGCTTTTCGCAGCTGCAGGTGTTGCAGATGCCCATGCGGCAGCCGAAGGCGGGACGGATGCCCTGCTCTTCCAGCGCCAGCAGCAAGGGCCGATCGCGCGGCAGCTCCAGCACGCGGCCGCTGCGGGCCAGGGTGACCTGGGCGGTGCCGGTTTCCGCATGCACGCTCGGCGCGGGCGTAAAGCCTTCGGCGGTGAACGACTTGGCACTGACACACAGCGCGCGCGCAGCTTCGACGAAGCCACCGCTGCCGCAGGCGTATACCTGCTTGGTGGCCAGATCCGGCACGAGTGCTGCCAGCGATTCCGCGTTGATTCGGTCACTCGGATCGCCGGGCGCGCGGGTCAGCTGGAACTCGACGCGGAAGTTTGGCCAGCGCGCTGCCAGCGCGCGCAGCTCATCGGCAAAGCACAAGTCCTGCGCCTGCTTCTCCCAGTACAGCAGGGTGAGCGGCACCGGCATCTGCTGCACAGCCAGCTGGCGGATCAGGGCCATCAGCGGGGTGATGCCGCTGCCCGCGGCCAGCAGCAGCCACTCGCCCTGCACCTTTGCCGGCAGGGTGAGCTCACCGAAGGCTTGGCCGAGCTCGACCACATCGCCGACCTGCAGCGCATGGTTCAGATGCGGACTGACCCGGCCGCCGGCGTGTTCCGCCACGGTGATCTCGATGCAGCCATCGGCGCGCACCGGCGCCGCCAGGCTGTAGCTGCGGGTGTGGCGGGCGCCGTCGATTTCGACGCTGAGATTGATGTGCTGGCCCGGCGCGGCACCGCGCCAGTGGCTGTTGGGCTTGAGCACCAGGGTGACCGCGCTGGCTGAAGCGGCGCGCCGCTCGACGACGCGTGCCAGCGGCCTCGACCAGCTCAGAGTCGGGCTGAAGTGACGGGCCCAGAAATCGAAGAACTGCGGCGACAGCAGGCGGCGCGGCAGCGGATAGACGGGTGTCGCCCGTTTCGCGGCGTGCGCCGGCGCGGCACGTGTTGCGGCTTCTGGAGTTTGGGTCAGGCTCATGGGCGAGCAATATACACATATATGCACATGTGTGCAGATATTCGTGCATTTATCCACCGCTATGATGGCGACCGCGCTTTCACCCGGCCCGACCGCCTTGACCACCCCCGCTGCCCGCCCGCCCGAGACCTCGCCCGGGCGTAAACCGAGCATCAGCCGCGACGACCTGATCAAGGCCGCGCTGCGGCTGATCGGCCCGAACCGCAGCGTGTCCAGCCTGAGCCTGCGCGAGGTCGCGCGCGAGGCCGATATCGCGCCGAACAGTTTCTATCGGCATTTCCGCGACATCGACGAGCTGGCGGTGGCCCTGATCGAATTGTCCGGGCAATCGCTGCGGCAGATCGTCGGCAACGCCCGCAACCGTGCCGGCGACAGCAGCAGCATCGTGCGCAGCTCGATCGAGGTCTTCATCGAACAGGTGCGCGCCGACGGCAAGCTGCTGCATGTGCTGCTGCGCGAAGGCACCGCCGGCTCCGACGCGTTCAAGGCTGCGGTCGACCGCGAGCTCAACTTCTTCGAGGACGAACTGCACTCCGATCTGGTGCGCTTGAACACCGACCAGAGCAAGCGCCTGCACGCACCGCGCCTAGTCGCCCGCGGCATCACCCGGCTGGTGTTTGCGATGGGCGCCTCGGCGCTGGATGCCCCGCCCGAAGACGACCCGCGCCTGAAAGAACAGCTGACCGAGATGGTGCGCATGCTGCTGGCTGGGGCGCGCGCGATCGGCGAAGCGACCGGACCGGCACAGCCAAACCACGGCTCCTGAAGTTCGGGCGCGCGGGGCCATTTCGCGAAATTCCGCTGCAGCGGGGATTGTTTCGCATCAATTTGATCCTGGCCGCCACCGTGTTGCGAGTAATGGTGGTGGGCGGCAAGCCTGCCGTCCCGCCCCACCCGCGGCGACTGTCGGCGTGATCGGCCTGCGCCCGGGTGTTCTTCAATACCAACCGGAGATTCAACCCATGAAGACCAAGCTCGCTGCTTTCTTTGCTGCCGCCCTGTTCGCTGGCTCCTTCGCCATCAGCACAGCGCAGGCCTATGACGAGTTCTCCCAGTGCATGGCCGCCTGCCGCCAGCAGTACCGCCTGTGCCTGCAGTACACCCCGGACAAGGCCGTCCTTTGCGCGCAGTTCAACCGTCAGTGTCAGATCGACTGTGGCGTTCTGAACTGATCGCCGCGGCCGGGCCGGTCCGCCGACCCGGCCGCACGGACCGCCCGCGCGCCAGCAGCAACCGGCGCGGGCATCCTCATGCCGCAACGACTCGATCGCTACGCTTCCGATGACTCCACAGGAGCACCAACGCATGACCTCGACGCTGAAATCCGTACTGATGATTGTCTTGCTGGCCGCTGCCGGGGCCGTGCTTGGCTGGGCGGTTGCCCAAGGCTATCTCGGTACGAGACCTGCAGCCTATGTGGAAGGCGATTACGCGTCGCAGCGCGCGGAAACCGGGCAGTCGGTGATCCTGCTCGGAACCGCCTGGTGCGGTTTCTGCAGCAAGACTCGCGAGCATCTGCAGGCACGTGGCGTGACGTTTGCCGACCTCGACGTTGAGCAGTCCGAGCAGGCGGATGAGTGGCTGCAAGCGCTGGGCTCTGAGGGCGTACCGGTGGTGCTGATCGGCGACCGTCAGATCCGTGGCTTCCGCCCCGATGTGATGGACGCCGCTCTGGCAGCGCTTGAGCCCCCTGCGCCCGCAGCGAGCGCTGTGCTGACGCAATAGACATTGATCGCCCAGATTCGCGGCCAATGCGCGCCCGCCGGATCGCGGCGGGCGCGCATTGGCGCTGGAGACGTTACTGCGGAATACAGCCGAAGCTGATGGAAGCGGAAACTGTCGAGTACGCCCCCAGCGGGGAATACACGTTCACCGAAACTCTTCCACCGGTCTTGTTCTGCATGTTGAGCATGGCGTAGTTGTCGCTTGCCCCGGGGATGCCATCGAACTCGATTCGACCGGTCTTGCTCCAGCCATAGGTGATGCCGCCGCCCTGCGGATAGGCTTGGCAGGCGTGCAAGCAGTTGGCCACCAGCTCGCACACCAGCCGCGCGGTCCCCGGCGGCTGCGGATTCAGGAACTTCACCTGCATCATGCCTGGCAACACCGACACCCCTTCCTCGCAGATGCCCTCGTTCGAGTCGGGTGCAGCCCACAGCGGCCAGAAAGCGTCATAGCAACCGCCCGAAGATGCACAGACCTGGCCGTCCGTGTAGTCGCAGAGACGACCTGGATCCGGCGCGGCGCGCGCACCCGACGCACACAGCAACAGTCCTGCGGCCAGCGTACTCATTGCCGAATGTGATATCGCATTCATTTCTCACGTTCCTTAAAGTGTCATTGCAGCGTGGAATGCGGCTGCACCAACGCAGCTCGCAGCGTACTCACCCAAAAGCTTCAATCATCGTCGTGCTGCGCGGGTGCAGGCTCAGCCACTTCCTGCGCAAGCCTCTGCAGCGCAGGACAGTATTCGGGTGGCGCCGATGCCTCGCAACCACAGGCTGCGTGCGCTTCCACGGCGACAGCTGACAGCAGTGCACGCAGCTGTGGCGAATACTCCGGTGCCGGCCCAGGGTCCAGCGGCCCCGTCAGCAGCGGCAGGGCCGCCTCACAGTCCCGGCGCTGAACCAGAAACTCGGCGTAACTGGCCTGCCAATAGTGAAACGTCGAAGTCTCGCGCATGTCGCCGAGACCAGCGTCATCCAGCAGGCGCTGATACAGCAGCTTGACCTCGTGGGTGTCAGCGCCTGACGCGCCGCGGATGTAGGCCAGGTTGAACAGTGTCCGCAGAGTGTTCGGATGCCGCGACGATGTGGCCGCCTGCCAGCCCTTCCAGGAGCGCTCCAGAACCAGGGCTGCGCTGGCCGGGTCGTCCAGGCCGAGGTACAGCTGTGCGAGGTTGCCGCGCACACGCGCCAGCGGGGCCGAGTTCGGGCCAAAACTCTGCTCAATGTCCTCGCCGAGGGCCAGCAGCTCGGTCAGGCGTGACTGCAGCACGGCACGGTCCTGGGTTCGCGGCGCGTACTCAAGCAGGCGCATGCGGCTCAGCAGCAAGCGCGGATGATCGGGCGGATAGCTCTGCCGAAGCAGGGCCAGGGTGTCCTCCAGCAGACGTAATGCGCCGTCGCGGTCGCCGCTCAGACGTCGCGCTTGCGCGCCGTAGACGCGCAAGCCCAGCACCAGAGGATCCAGCGCCGGCAGCGCGCGCGCGCGCTCGAACGCAGCATCGAGCACAGCCACCGCGCGGGCCGGATCAGCCAGCAGGTAGGCAAGCCGACCGCGCAGCAGTTCGACCTCCACGGCGTCCCGCAGCGGCGCGGGCTGGAGGCTGTCCAGCAGGCTCTGCGCGAGCGCAAGGTCACCCGATTCAAGCGCGGCACGTGCTTGCAGCAGAGGCAGGGCCTCGACGCTGCTGTTGGCGCGACCGGCGGCTTCGATGCCGCGCTGGGCGAGCCGCAGCGCCTGCCCGGGACGACCCGCAGACAGCTCGACATCCACCAAGGTGGCTGCCAGCTCCGCATAGAGCCTTGGCTGCGCTTGCCGGCGCAGCTCCAGCAAGGGAAGTGCCGCATCCAGCACTGCACTCAGCGGTGTCTGTCCACCTTCCAAATTAAGCGGATTGGCGGCCGCGAAGGACTCTTGCAGCAGGGTGATCGCCGCCGCGGCGCGGTCGCGCTCGTGAAGGGCCTGATCGCGCTGCTGCAGCACCACGGCAAAGGCTGCCAGCAGCAGCACGGAGGCCAGTGCGGCCAGCGCGAACAGCGGGCGCTGCCGGCGAACCAGCATGCGAAACCGGTACCAGGGTTCGTTCTCGCGCTCGCTGATCGGTTGACCATCGAGCACGCAGCGCAGATCGCGACCGAGTTCGCCAACGCTGGCATACCGTTGCTCTGGGCGCTTGCGCAGACAGCGGAGCACCACCCAGGCGATATCGCCACTGAGTGCTGCCTTGAGCTCGGCCACGCTGCGCAACCCGCGCGCCTGCGCGAGAGCGAGGTCCGTGGCGGCGATCCGTCGCGCCATCGTCGGCGCCGGCAGGTGCAGCAGCTCATGCTGGAATCGAAGCGGCTCGGCAGGATCGTATTCAAACGGCTCGCGCCCACTCAGCAAGACGTACAGCAGCAGACCGAGGGCATGGATATCGCAGCCCGTGCCGACGATGCCGCCCTGCAACTGTTCGGGCGCAGCGCTCCGCGGCGACAGGAATCGCTCGGCGGTGGCGGTTGGAGACGCCCCATTCAGGGCCAGTGATTTGGCCAGGCCGAAGTCGACCAGGCTCAGCTTGCCGTCGGCGTCCACCAACACATTGCCCGGCTTGATGTCCCGATGCACCAGCAGGCGCTGATGCGCATGCGCGACGGCTTCCACCAGCTGGAGGCAGAGCCCGATGCGCGCATCGAGCCCCAGCTGTCGCCGTTCGCAGAACTCATCAATGGGCTGACCTGCGACGTACTCCATCACCACGAAGGGCGATCCGTCCACCGCATGGCCCGCTGCAATGAAACCGGCAATGCCCGGGTGCGACAGAGAAGCCAGGGCCTCGCACTCCAAGGCGAAGCGCTGGGTCAGCTGCGGGCCAACCATCTCCCGGCGGGTGGTCTTCAGGGCGAACACGCGCTGCTCGGGATCATCGGTGCGCACCGCGGTGTACACGCGGCCCATGCCGCCGGCGCCGATCTGTTCGATCAACCGGTAGCCCGGAATCTCGCAGCGCACATCGGCGACGTGTGGAAGCAGGAATGACGAGGGCTCGGGTCGATTCTCGTGCTCGAACACATCGTCGTGCTCAAGCAGCCGGCGCAGCTGCTCGGCCTGCTGCGGCTCGCGAGCAGCCATGGCCTGCAGGCCAGCCTCGCGTGCGGCGGGCTCCAGCTCCAGCAGCGCATCGAAGGCGCGCTGCAGCGACTCAAGCGCCGGCAGCGGAGACGTCGGCTTCAAGCCCATCCCCCAAGCGATCCGCCAGCCAGGCGCGGGCGAATCGCCAGTGCCGACTCACGGTCGCGCTCGATATGCCGCAGCAGCTGGCAATGTCTTCCTTTCCCAACCCGGAGAACAGCTTCAGCTCTGCCACCGCCGCAATCGCCGGATGGCCCTCGGCCAGTTCGCTCAAGGCGCGCTCCAGGTCGAGGCTGCCGACGCAGTCTTCGACCAAGGGATGTTCGTGCTCCGGCAGCAGATCGAGCGGGCGCGGCGCCTGGCCGCCGCCGCGCTTGTCGGCATTGCGGCCGCGCAGGTAGTCGACAGCCGAGCGACGCATCAGGGTGGTGGCGATGGCAATCAGATGCTCGCGGTTCTCCCATTCGACTGAGCTTTGCGGCTGCAGTCGCTCGAACATTTCATGCACCAATTCAGTGGCCCGCAGGGTCAACGCCCCCTGGAATCGACGGACATTCTGCTGGGCGATGCGCTTCAGGGTCGGGTACAGCGCGCTGATCAGCTGATCGCCCGCCTCAGCATCACCTTGCCGCCAGCGTGCGAGCAGCAGGGTGATCTCGCGGTCGGGGGGAAGCTCCATAGTGCACACGCCTCCAAGTCCAAGCCATGCTCGCACGGCCGGTGCCGACGATCAGCGGGGCAGGATACGCCGCCGATACTGATTGGCAAGCCGCGCCCGAGCTCGCCGTTTCAGCTCGGGCGACAGCCTGATGAAGGGAACAACACCGACGCGGCATGGTGGAGCATGCGCTCAGCAAGGCGGCCGACCCGAGGCTTGGAGAGCTCGGCGGGATCAGCGGGCCGAGCGGAATTGGAGCCCCGCGCTGCGGCGGTCGACTCTCTCCGCCCGCCTCAGCAGGGCAACATCTGCCCGGCCTGCCACCCGGCAGCGCGCAGCGCCTCCAGCAGGGCGATCGCTTCGGCACGCGCGCTCAGCGCATGCACCGGCAAGACCAGTACATCGCCGGGGCGTGCCCAGGCCAGCAGTTCGCGCACCGCGCCGACTTCGGGCAGGTGCACCTGCAGGCGCTCCGCCGGCAGGCCGCAGGCGCGCAGCTCTTCGCCGAGCAGTTCCGCCACTTCACCGACGGCGCGGCCGCGGATGTAGCCCTCGATGTCCTTCAACACCACCCGATCCGGCGCGGCCTCAGCAGCAGTGCGGGCCAGTGCGCGGATGTCAGTGTCTTCGCGGTTGCCGGCCTGACCCAGCAGCAGGCCGAGACGTTGGCACTCGCCGGCGCGCGCCACCCGCAACAGGCCGCGCAGGCCGTCGGGGTTGTGCGCGTAGTCGAGCAGGATGCGCAGGCCGCCGAAGCTCCAGCGCTGCAGGCGGCCGGGGTTGTCGGCGGGGTCGTCGCCAAAGCGCGCGAGTACCGCGGCAATGGTCAAGGGCGGAACGTTCAGCGCCTGCGCAAGCAGGCTGGCGGCGGCGGCATTGGCGATGTTGTAGCTGGCCTCACCACCGGCCGCCAGCGGCATGTTCGACACCGACCCCAGGTTGACGATCGAGGCGCCCGCTCTCAGCCGCAGCACACCGTCGCGCACGCCGCAGGTTGCGCCGCCAGCGGCGCGCTGCGCGCACAGCGCGGGGTGGTCATCATCGAGCGCGAACCAGGCGATGTTGGCGGCAAAGGCCGGGCCGCGCGCGGCCAGCACCGGGTCGTCGGCATTCAGCACCAGCACACCGTCCGGCCCCAGCGCGCGCGCCACCGTCAGCTTGGCGTCGGCCAGGTCTTCCAGGCTGTGGATGCCGTACTCGCCGAAATGGTCGACGCTGATGTTGGTGACGCAGGCGACGTCGGCGCGGGTCAGCGCCAGACCGCGTCGCAGCAGGCCGCCGCGGGCGGTTTCCAGCACCGCCGCCTGCACCCGCGAATCGCGCAGCACGGCGCGCGCGCCGCCCGGCCCGGAGTAGTCGCCGCTGGCGATCTGGGTGCCGTCGACGAACACGCCGTCGGTACAGCTGTGGCCGGTGCAGTCGCCGTGGGCGCGCAGCATCGCCGCCAGCAGACGCACCGTGGTGGTCTTGCCGTTGGACCCGGTGATCAGCGCGGTCGGCACGGCGTGCAGTTCGGTCCAGTCGATATCGAATGGCTTGGGCAGGTCGCTGAGCGGCCAGGTGCGGCCGCCGCAGCCGAGTCCAAGCGTCAGCGCCTCGTCATCGGCGAGCACCGGCAGCCCGCGCGCGGCGGCGGCATCGATCAGTGCGCGCAGACGCGGCTTTGCCTCGTCGGCGCACATCGCCTGCAGGGTGCGCAGGGCGCTGATCTCGTCCCAGGCCGCCGGGTGCCCGGGCGCATGCAGCACGGCCTCACTTAACGCCGCCAGCCAGGCCCATTCGTTGAGTTCGGTCGCTGCGTACAGCAGGTCGACCGGTGCCACCATGGCCAATGCGGCACCGCCCGGGTGCAGACGCACAGTCAACGCGGCGGACGGCCACTCAAGCTGCGCCCGCATGCGCTTGACCCCTCGGCGCCAGCCCTCGATGGCGATCGGATCGGTGCCGCGCAGGCCGAGCGTTTCCAGTACGGCGCCGCTGTCGACGAAGTACAGATTCGGCCCGGTCAGCCGGCGCGAGTCCTCGAACGGCAGCGCCGGCTCGATGTTGTGGATCGGTTCCCCCGCTTCGCCAGCAATCGTCTCGGCGCTCAATCGGCGTCCTCGCGCGGCAGATGCACGCCGCGTTCGTCGCGGACCACGCCTTCATAGTCGGAGAAGGCGGGCTCCTCCTGCACAGCGGCAACCGCTGCGGCGCGCATCGGCGCCGGCACCAGCGCGCCCTCGGGCTTGAACTTGATGATCTGCTTCCACGAGCGGGTCAGAGCGTCGGCGAAGACCAGCAGCAGGTCGCCGGGCTGGCCCATTCGCAGTGCGGCGTCGATCGCCTTCTGCTCGTCGGGGATGATCGAGATCGCCGATTCCTGCACGCCCTGCGCGAGCAGCGCCTTGGCCTGGATGCGCGGCACTTCGTCGCCATCGCGGCCGCGCAGGCCGTCGTCGCGGCGACAGATGTAGTGATCGAAGCGGCCGGCCACGGCATCGGCGATCGCGACCAGATCTTCGTCGCGACGGTCACCCGGGCCGGCCAGCACCACGATGCGGCGACCGGACACATCCAGACGCTGCGCAAGGTCGGCCATCGCGCCGACCGCGTGCGCGTTGTGGCCGTAGTCGAACAGCACCTTGAACGGGTGTTCGTTGAACACGTTCATCCGCCCCGGCGCCTGGAAGAAGGTGGTGTCGAAGGTGCGCAGGCCCTGGCGGATGGCATCAAGCTTGATCCCCAGCGCATAGGCCATCGACGCCGCCACCATCGCGTTCTGCACGTTGTGCAGCGCGCGGCCTTCCATCGTCGCGGGAATCAGGTGGGTCCACAGCAGCGGGATGTGGCTGCCTTTGTCGTACAGGGTAATCATCTGGCCGTTGACGCCAGCCTCCAGCGCGCAGGCGCGGCCACCGGCGCGGATGTGCTCGCGCACCAGCCCATGCTGCGGGTTCATGGTGACGTAGCAGATCACCTTGGCATCGGTGTAGCCGGACATCCGCAGCACATGCGGGTCGTCCGCGTTCAGCACCGCGCAATCGGTGGCGACCTCGACCACGATCCGCTTGATCTCGGCCAGCTGCTCCAGGGTGTCGATGCCCTTGATGCCGAGGTGATCGGACTGCACGTTCAGCACCGCGCCGACGTTGACCTCACGCACGCCCATGCCGGCGCGGATCAAACCGCCGCGCGCGGTTTCCAGCACGGCGAGATCGATCTGCGGGTCGGACAGCACCATGCGCGCCGACACCGGCCCGGTCATGTCGCCCTCGACCGTGCGCTGGCCGTCGATGTAGACGCCGTCGGTGCTGGTCATGCCCGGCGTGAACCCGGCCATCTTGGTGATGTGGGCCAACATGCGCGAGGTGGTGGTCTTGCCATTGGTGCCGGTGATCGCCGCGATCGGCACCCTTGAGGGCGCACCCGGCGGGAACAGCATGTCGATCACTGGTCCGGCGGCATCACGAGGCGTGCCCTCGCTGGGAGCCACGTGCATGCGGAAGCCCGGTGCGGCATTGCACTCGCAGATACCGCCGCCGATGTCCTTGTAGCTCTCGGCGATATTGGTGCTCAGGAAATCGACGCCGCCGACGTCGAGCCCGATCGCGCGGATCGCGCGCACCGCCATTTCGCGGTTGTCGGGATGGATGATGTCGGTGACGTCAGTCGCGGTGCCGCCGGTCGACAGATTGGCGGTGGAGCGCAGATAGATCACCCGCCCGGCGGCCGGCACGCTGGTCACGTCGACCCCTTCGCGCGCCATCATCATCTGCGCCTGCGCATCGAGTTCGATCCGGGTCAGAACCTTCTCATGGCCGATGCCGCGGCGCGGGTCGGCGTTCACGATCTCGACCAGCTCGGCGATGCTGTGGACGCCGTCGCCGACCACGTGGCCGGGGGTGCGCCGGGTGGCGGCGACCAGCTCGCCATTGACCACCAGCAGACGGTGGTCATCGCCTTCCAGAAAGCTCTCGACGATGACCGAGCGCGAGATCTCGCGCGCCTTGTTGAAGCCGGCGATGACCTCGTCGTCGCTGCGCAGGCCGATCGAAATGCCGCGGCCGTGGTTGCCGTTGTAGGGCTTGGTCACCACCGGATAGCCAATCCGCCGCGCCGCGCGGGTGGCCGCCGACTCGCTCTGCACCAGCTCCTGACGCGGCACCGGCAGACCGAGCGCGCCGAGAATCTTGTTGGTCTCTTCCTTGTCGCCGGCCAGCTCGACCGCGATGTGCGAGGTGCGGCCGGTGACCGTGGCCTGGATGCGCTGCTGGTACTTGCCGTAACCAAGCTGGACCAGTGACTGATCGTTCAAGCGCAGCCAGGGGATGCCGCGCTGCTCGGCAGCGCGCACCAGAGACATCGTCGATGGGCCCAGCGCACGGCGCTGGGTGTAGCGGATGAACTCATCGCGGGCTTCCGCCCAGACCCAGTCCTCAGGCACGCTGCCGCTCGGGCGCAAATCCGTCGGCAGCAGGGCGCACAGCAGACGCAGCGCCAGCTCGCCGGCGGCCACGCCTTCTTCCTTCTGGGTGTATTCGTAGACCACGCTGTAGACGCCGGGCCTGCCGTCGATGCTGCGGGTCTTGCCGAAGGTGACGTCTTCGCCCGCGATGTTCTGCAGCTCGATCGCGACGTGCTCCAGCACATGACCGAGCCAGGTGCCCTCGTCCTCGCGCATGCGGCGGATGAATCCGCCGGGCGTGCGGTGCGAGCAGCCGTGTTCGGCCAGGCCCGGCAACGCTTCGATCAGACCATCAATGAATTCCGGCCCGAGCCGCACGGTCGGCCAGTCTTCCAGCACGCCGAGGTCGAGCTCCAGCCGGATTACCGGGAAATGCGCATACAGCGAAGGCCCGCCATAGATCGATCGTTCGAGAATGCGCATCTCAGGGCTCCTAGTGTTTGCGGATATTGAGCGAACCCGCCGAGGCACGGCGGGTGTGCAGATTGAAGCTGGCGCCTGCGGTCAGCACATGCACCGCAAGGCCGAGCACGCAGACCGGCTGGCCTTCATCAACTTGATCCATCGACGAGAACTGCAGACCATGCGCATCGACCACGGTGACGCCGCCGCTGCCGACCACTTCGAGCTCATTGTCGGGGCCGATGAAGGCCGCGGTGTCCTCGTCGAGACCAATCCCGATCGCGAACGGATTGAACGCGAGTGCCGTGGTCAGACGGCCGAGGCGGTCACGCTGACGGAAGTGCTGGTCGATGATGAAACGGTTGGTCAGGCCCAGGCCCGGCGCCAGCCGCACGCTGCCGGCACGGGGCGAGCCGCCCTCTTCGCCGAACGCGATCATGTGCTCGCTCAGTACGGCGGCGCCGGCACTGGTGCCGGCCACATGCACGCCGGCCGCGTTCTGGCTGCGGATCAACCGCGACACCGGAGTGCCGCCCAGCAGGGTGGTCAGACGCAGCTGGTTGCCGCCGGTGAGGAAGATGCCGTTAGCCTCGCGCAGGCGCGCCAGGCGCTGTGGTTCCTCGCAGTCGCGGCGGGTGTCGAAGTCGATCGACTCCACCGCGCCGGCGCCAAGCTCGGTGAACAGGCTCACGTAGCGTGGCCCGGTATCACGCAGTTTGCTGGCGCTGGGGATGACCACGATGTTCGCTTCGCTGCCGCCGCACAGGTCGACAAAGCGGCTGAGGATGTCGGGGCCGTCTTCTTTCTCTTCGGCGCCACCGATGGGGATGATCCAGCCGCGCTGGCCACCGTCGGGAATTCTGCTGGGCATGGGCTCTACTGTTCCGGTTGTGAATCAAGAGGAGTTGCGTAAACAGCGGTCAGGTTCTCGAAGCTGCCGGCGCGGACGGGCTGACCGTGTCGCACATGCCAGGCACCGCGGGCCATCACATCCGCCACCCGATGCTGGGCGTCGAGCGCGACCAGATCGGCATCGGCTCCGACCTCGATCCGGCCCTTGCGCGGCAGCCGCAACAGGCGGGCGACATTGCTGGTGAAGGCCGGCAGCAGGCGTTCCAGCGCAAGCCCGCGCTGCAGCAGCTCGGCCAGCGCGGCACTCAGCGCGGCCGGCGCACCGATGTCCATGCCGCACAGCCGGCCCTCGCCGTCGAAGCAGGCCAGGCAGCCGCCGGCATCCGAACTGACAGTGACGCGCTCGGCCGGCGCGCCGCTGTCGAGGTAGCGCTGCAGGGCATCCGCGGCGCTCCAGGCATCTTCGCCGTCTTCAACCGGGAACGCGGTGATGTCGATCGTGCTGCCGCGCCGCGCCAGTTCGATCGCTTCTTCGAACAGCGCGCGGCGGCGGTTGACATGGGTCGGGTTGAACACTCGCGCCGGCAGCTCGCTGATATCAAGCGCGCGCCGCACCAGTTCCAGTCCGCGCACGCCATCGCCCAAATGCAGATGCACGATGCCGGCCTTGCCGGTCATCAGGCCGGCCACATGCGCCTCGGCGGCGAGCTTCAGCAGTTCGTCGAGCGTCGGCTGGCTGGAGCGGTGGTCGCTGAGCGCGACTTCGCCGACCCCGATGATGCAGTCGATAAAGGCGATATCGCCACGCACGCTGCCGGTCAATGTGGCCGGCGGCAGGTGATAGCCGCCGCAGTGGCACCAAGCGCTCAGGCCTTCTTCGCGCAGGCCCATTACTCCGGCCACCAGCTCGCGGGTCGAGCGGGCGAGATCATCGGTGCCGAGCACGCCGACCACGGTGGTGACGCCGCCACGGCTGTAACGCGACAAGGGCAAGGCCGGCACGCGTGAGGAGAAACCGCTCTCGCCGCCGCCACCGGTGATGTGCACATGGCCATCGATCAGCCCCGGAATCAGCCGGCGTCCCTGCAGATCGATCGCCTCGACATCAAGGCCGGTCGGCGCAGCCGCGTCGGCGCTACCCATCCACAGGATTCGACCGGCGCCGATCAGCAGCTGGCGCAGGCCCAGCGGTTCGGGCGCGAACACATTGGCGTTGCGAACAAGAATCAGTGGTGCAGGGGTGGGGTTGGGCATCGCGGGAATGTAGCAGCTGGCGCAAGCCGCGGGCGCACCGGGCGCGGATGGTCTGCACCGCCGAGGGTGCAGGCCACCTGCGAGCTACTCCTCGAAACCGTCCATGAAGATTTCCGGCCCGCCCCCTGGGCTGGTGTTGCTGGTGGCGGTGTTGTTGGCCGAGTTGGGATCAGTGATGCCGCCGCCGACCACCGCCGTGACGCTGTTGCTGAGCACGCCCGTCGTGCCTGCTGCGACCACGCCATTGACCACGAAGGTCGCCGCCGCGCCGACCGGCAGGCTGATGCTCTGGGTCAGGTTGCCGGTGCCGCTGGCCACGCAGCTGGCACCACCGGTGGTGGTGCAGGTCCAGCTCGGCGCGGTGAAGGCGGCCGGGAATATATCGACCACGGTGGTGACCGGCGCTGCCACCGGACCGGCGTTGTCGATGACGATGGTGTAGCTCAGGGCCTGGCCGGCGCTGTAGGCGGCCGGCGTGGTCATCGCACCGACGCCGACATCGGCCTCCTGCGGTCCGACGCTGCAATCGACCACCGCGCGGATCACCCAATCACCCTGCACGCCCAGCGTGGCCGAGTTGAACCACACGTAGTTGTTGGCCCCAAGCTGGGCCAGCAGGCCGTTGCGGCCGGTCTGATTGCCATCGGTGTCGCGCACCACGCTGGGGTCGGAGGCAACAACGCCGTTACCAAACACCAGGGCAACCACGAAGGTCTCGTTGGCAGTGACCGGCACATTGACCGGAATGGTCTGGTTCTCATCCAGAAAGCGGTACTCGTTGAGCACGCCATCGGTGAGCACCGGCCCGCCGATGTTCAGAGCCAGCTCGCCTGGCGTGGGAAAGGTGCCGGCGCGCGAGATCCTGATCGCTGAATGGATTGTCTCGCCGCTCACCCCCGACGGCGAACGCCAGAACACCTGCACCGCGCGGATATTGCCGTTGCAGGGCGAAGTCAGCCACGAGGCGGCCTGCTCGCCTTCAACGAAACCCGCCACCACCACCGCATTGCCGAACTCGGTCAAGGAATCTTTCTTGATCGTGACTTCCGCCGCGCGCGCGCCGCTTGCTACACCCGCTGCCATCAGCAGCGCCAGCATTGACTTGCTCATGTGTTCCCCCCGGAACTGGATTTGCTCGACCCCGAGGACCGACCTTATAGAGCCGGCGCCAATTATCCGTGAACTTCAAGCGCCGCCAGCGGTCAAGGTTTCGGTCTTGGATCGGAGGTGTGGCAAATGGAAGCAGTTGACGGTCGGAGCTTGAGTCGAGACGCGCTGCA
>NZ_JBILJQ010000108.1:0-10666 GCF_044377145.1 Aquimonas sp. | reverse complement strand
CGAGCGCACATGCGCCCGCCATCGCCGCACCTCCGAACACGCCATCGACCGCTCCTCCGTTGGGGAAACCGGAGACGGTCGGGAGAATCAGGTCAGGAAGGTAGGTGAGGTGGGCGGACGCTTACGGCCTGGCGAGCGGATCTCTGCGCGATCAGAGCAGCTGGTCGCGGGAACCCGAGTCGATCTCCTCCCACGTGGAGCGCAGCGTGCGCAGGCCTTGCGCCAGCTCCGCCCGCGTGGCGGCAGCGCCCAGACAAACCCGCAGGCCCGGCGCTGGAATCGACTGCAGCAGCGGCGCCGCCGGCGGAGTGAGGCGCAGCCCGCGCCGCAGCAGTTCGGCGTGCAGGGTTTCGGCACGGCCTGCAGGCACGGGCAGCCACAGCTGCGGCGCGGGCGTGCGGACTGCGCCGACGATGTCTGCGCCGAGGCATTCGCGCGCCAGCCCGTGCAGAGCCGCCAGCTCGACGCGCATATCGGCCACGATCGCCAACGCATCGCCGCTTTCCAGCAGTTGGCAGAACGCCCGCGCACTCCACAGGCTCGGGCTCAAGCCCAGGGCATAGCAGCGACTGCGCAGGGCCTCGGCTTCGGTCTCAGGCGCCAGCACCCAGCCCGCCGCCAGCCCGGGCGCGAGCGCTTTCGAAACGCTGCCGACGAGAAAACAACGCTGCGGCAGCAGCCCGGCAAGCGGCGACAGCCCAGCGCCAGGAGACAGCAGCGCCGCATAGACATCGTCCTCGACGACCCACAGGCCGAGCCGCTGCGCGATCTCCGCCAGCGCGTGTCGTCGCGCGGCCGAGGCGACGCTGCCCAGCGGGTTCTGCAGACTCAGCGCCGCCAGCCAGACCCGCGCGCCAGTCGCTCTGGCAGCGCCCTCCAGCGCCTCCGGCACGCAGCCCTGCGCATCGACCGCCAGCGGCACCAGCTCCAGCTTGAGCGTCGCCGCCAACTGCTTGAAGCCCTCGTAGGTCACCGCATCGCAGAGCACGCTGCCGCCCCCGGGCAGCAGGTGCTGCAGACACAGCATCAGCCCGCTGCGCGCGCCGTGGCAGGCGATGACGCGCTCCGACACCTGCCCGGCAAAGCCACAGCCGCCGTCCATCCACGCCACCACGGCCGCCTGATAGCGCTGCAGCAGTGCGGTCGATGCATAGCCGCACAGCGCCTGCGGGTTCGGCGCGTTCGCCAGTGCGCGCAGCGTCTGCGCCAGGCGGGCCGCCCCAACTCGCAGGGGCGGCAGGTTGATGCCGAGGTCGAGCAGCGCGTCGCTGTCGGGTGACGTCGGTGACGCCTCAGCGGCGACTTCTGCTTCAGAGCGCGTGCGATTCATCGCCGGATTCTGCTGCACATCGAGGGCGAGGCCCAGCTGCGATTCGACACCAGAGCATGTTTCGCGGTCCGCAGCGGCGCGGCTGTCGCGATTTCCCCAGCAGTCCGATCAAGGTCGAGCCTGCCGTCCACGCAGGAGTCTCGGCGCGACACGCGGCAGCCGAAGCCGCCACTGGCGCGAGAGCCCGTGCACCCCACGGCAGCTCAAGTCCGCGGCAACCATGGCGGCATCTTGCGCCGACTGCTGCGACTTCGCGCTGCGCTCACGCCGTGACGACACGCAAGTGAACGAACATTACATTTTGAGAGGCTAAACTCGCGCCATGACCAGCGCAGCCCAGTTGCCAGTGGACGAACCGCAGCTGCCGGCAACCGCCGATGCCGATCGCGTGCGCTGGGGCCAGCGAATCGCCGCGCTGCGCAGCCGCAGCCTGGCACTCGCCGCCCCGCTCAGCGACGAAGACCAGTGCGTGCAGAGCATGCCGGATGCGAGTCCGGTCAAGTGGCATCTGGCGCATACCAGCTGGTTCTTCGAGACCTTCATCCTGCTGCCGCAGGTGCAGGGTCTGGCCCCGTTTGATGAGCACTTCGGTTACCTGTTCAACTCCTACTACGAGGCCTTGGGCGAGCGTCAGCCGCGGGCCCAGCGCGGGCTGCTGACGCGACCCTCGGCGCCACAGGTGCGCGCCTATCGAGCGCACGTGAATGAGCAGCTGCAGCGATTCATCGAGCGCGCCGACGCGGCCCAGTGGCAGTCGAGCCAGGCACTGCTGGAACTTGGCGTACAGCACGAGCAGCAACATCAGGAGTTGCTGCTGACCGATATCAAGCACCTGTTGGCGCAGAACCCGCTGAAGCCGGCCTACCGCAACACGGCGGTCGAGGCGGACGACGCCCTGCCGCGCGTCCACCCTGCCGCGCTGCCCGCGCGCGCCATGCGCTTCATCGAGCGGCCACGGGCGATCGAGCAGATCGGCGCCGGCAGCGAGGGTTTCGCGTTCGACAATGAGGGGCCGCGGCATGAGGCCCTGCTGCTGCCGCACGCGATCGCCGACCTGCCGGTGCGCGCGTCCGAGTTCGCCGAGTTCGTCGCCGACGGCGGCTACCGGCGGCCGGAACTCTGGCTCAGCGAGGGCTGGGCGCAGGTGCTCGTCGGCGCGATCGTTTCGCCGCTGTACCGTGAATCCGCCGAACACGCCAAGCACTTCACCCTGCGCGGCCTGCAGCCGATCCACCCGGACGAGCCGGTCAGCCACCTGAGCTACTACGAGGCCTGTGCCTATGCGGCTTGGGCCCGCGCACGCCTGCCAACCGAATTCGAATGGGAGTCCGCAGCCCGTGCCGGCCTGCTGGAAGGCATCGGCGAGGTGTGGGAGTGGACGGGCTCGGCGTATACCGGTTATCCGGGGTTTGCGCCGGCGCCGGGCGCGGTGGGTGAGTACAACGGCAAGTTCATGGTGGGTCAGCAGGTGCTGCGTGGAGCCAGCTGCGTCACGCCGCCGGGACACGCTCGCGTGTCCTATCGCAACTTCTTTCCGCCGGCTGCGCGCTGGCAGTTCACGGGCCTGCGGCTCGCCAAGGACCTGACATGAGCGTTCACAGCCTGCGTCCGCCGAGCTATTCGACCGCCGAACCACGGCCGGTGGAGGACCCCGGCGCGCGCAGCTTCGCCGACGCGCTGCATGCGGCATTGGCGCAGCGGCCCAAGCGGATTTCACCGAAGTGGTTCTATGACGAGCGCGGCTCGGAACTGTTCGAGGCGATCTGCGAACTGCCCGAGTACTACCCGACCCGCACCGAGCTCGGCCTGCTCGACGCCCATGCCGAGCAAATCGCCGCGCTGATCGGCCCGGGCGCCGAAGTGGTCGAGTTCGGCGCTGGCGCCAGCCACAAGGTGCGGCGGCTGTTGGATGCGCTCGCCAAGCCCCGCTGCTACCTGCCGATCGACATCTCCGGCGGGCACCTTGAAGCCTCGATCAAACCGCTGCGCCGGGATTACCCCACGCTGCTGGTGACGCCATTGGCCGCCGACTTCACCCAGCCGCTGCGGCTGCCGCCGATGGCAGAGGCCGCGCAGACTCGGGTGGGCTTCTTTCCAGGTTCCTCGATCGGCAATTTCGAGCCCGCCGAGGCCAGCGCACTGCTTGCACGCTTCGCCGCGATGCTGCGCGACGGCCACGGCGCGGAGCGCGCCCGCCCGCCCGGTCTGCTGGTGGGCGTCGATCTGGTCAAGTCGCCGGCGCTGCTGCATGCGGCCTACAACGATGCTGCGGGGGTGACCGCGGCGTTCAATCGCAATCTGCTGGCGCGGGCCCAACGCGAGCTCGACGCCGGTTTCGACATCGAAGCCTTCGAGCACTACGCCTTCTACCAGCCCGAGCAGCAACGCATCGAAATGCACCTGCTGAGCCGCCACGCGCAGACGGTGCAGCTGGACGGCCGCAGCTACGCATTCGACGCCGGCGAGAGCCTGCACACCGAACGTTCCTACAAGTACACCGTGCGGCAGTTTCAAGCCCTCGCCTGCAGGGCTGGCTTCGAGCCAGCTCAGGTGTGGTGCGATGTCGACCAGCTGTTCAGCCTGCACTGGCTGACGCTGCCCCACGCCTAGAACAGCCCAGCAAGGAAATCGGAATGAAAGCGATCTGGAATGGCGCGGTGCTGGCCGAAAGCGACGACACCGTGGTGGTCGAGAACAACCACTACTTCCCCGCGGATGCACTGAACCGCGAATTTTTCAAGCCCAGCGACCACACCAGCGTGTGTGGCTGGAAGGGCACGGCGAGCTACTTCAGCGTGGAAGTTGACGGCCAGAGCAATCACAACGCGGCCTGGTACTACCCCGAGCCCAAGGAACGCGCGACGGCCATCCGCGGCCGGGTGGCGTTCTGGAAGGGCGTGCAAGTCCAGCCCTGAGCGGCCGCGCTGGCGCGAGCCGGCGACCGGGCGCGGCTCGGTTCGCCTTGCGATCACGGCAGCGGCGAATCTCGGCGAAGCCGCGGAGCACGGGGTTCGCGACTTTGCTTCAGGCTCTGCGCGGACATCGGTTGTCGCGCTTGGCGTGCGCGTGATCGCTGGAAACCGCTGTGTGAGTGCAGGCGCACCGCTGCTCCAGTCGGTGCCGCGCATTTTTCTTCGTTGTTGCGAGCGTTGGCGTGGCGCTTGGCGCATGCTTCGCATCTGCGCCGATGCCGTGCGTTCGGCCAATCCCGGAGCTTCGCCATCCATGTCTGCTCTGCATGTCGCCGCGGTTCTGATTTTCCTCACCGGCTTGGCGCATTCCGTGCTCGGCGAGCGCTACATCCTCATCCGCCTGTTCCGCCGCGACAACCTGCCGCCGCTGTTCGGTGGAACGTCCTTCACCACGCAGACGCTGCGTTTTGCCTGGCACATCACCACGGTGGCATGGTGGGGGTTTGCGCTGTTGCTGTGGCAGGCCGCATCCGGCGCGCTGACCGTCCGCGGCATGCTGGAGGTGCTGGGCTACACCAGTGTTCTGTCCGGGCTGCTGCCGCTGGTGCTCACGCGCGGACGGCACCTGTCCTGGGTGGTGTTCTTCGCCGTCGGGGCGATCGTGCTGTGGTGGCCGCGGGTTTAGCGGTGACTTGATGCCGGTTTGCTGCCCGATGTTGTTCGCCGCACGTGGCTGACAGCCGGAGTACTTGACCCCAGAGCGTCCCAGAATGTCCTGCATCCTTCGTATTGGTGGAACCTCGCTTGAAATCGACGCGCTGCTGTCGTCGTGTTCGCTCACGCCTGACGCGCAGTGGCGACGGGGTGAGGTGCGGACGGTTGGACGCAAGGTGTGCAGTACTTCAGGCGCGCACTTCGTTGCGAGCAACGCCGACTTCGATGCGTTCGACATCCAGGTCGCGGACGCCACCGCCTTTCTGTGCGAGCACTCGGCGGAGCTTCGCCGTCTCGCGGCTTTCGATGGGGTCGACTCCGCGACTCTGGATTTCGCCGTGTCCATCTACGAGAACACGATGGTGAGGTCGTGCGCGCTGTCGCCTGAGTTGGTGCGCTTGGCCGCCGATCTGGGGCTCGGCTTGGAGCTCACGTTCTACGCGTGCAGCCATGAAACCGAAGAGGACGACTGAGTCGCGCTGCTCGCAGGGACGCTTATCGTTCTCGCGCTCGCCCGTTCTCACGCGATGTCTCGCGCTTTGTCCTTCAACTTCTCTACCACCGGAGCGTTGCGATGTTTGAAGTCACCCTGCATGTGCTGTATCCCCAGCCGACCGATGTCGAGCAGTTCAATCGCGACTATCGGGAGCACCTTGCCCTGTTTCACCGCCGGATGCAGGTGCCTGAGCACCCGAGGCCCTACACGGTGACGCGCTTTGTCGATCTGCCGCAGGGCGCTGCGGCCTACTACCAGATGTTCGCAATGCCCTTCGCCTCCGCGGAGGCCTTGCAGCAGGCGCTGGGTTCGGCGGAAATGCAGGAAGTGGCGGCTGATGCGGCCCGCATTTCGAGCGGCGGTGCGCCGCTGATTCTGATCGGTGCAGTGTCTATCTGAGGCCCACGCGATGGGTGCGGTGCGCCGGTGTTTGGGTGATACCAACCGCGGGGTCTGCGAACGCGTGCCGATGAAGCCGGCGACACTGCCACTCAGCCGGCCGGGTAGATCCCACCCAGCACCCGAGGCCCAACCGCGCCGGTGGCCTCGAACAGGTTGCCGGGGCGGCCGATCAGGGTTTCGCGGGCCAGCCAGGCGAAGGTCATGGCTTCGACGAAATCCGGGTCGACGCCGTGTGCGGCCGTGGATTCCACCGTGCGGGTCGGCATCTGCGCGGCCAAGCGGGTCATCAGCACGCTGTTGTGCACGCCACCGCCGCAGACCAGTACGCGCGCGCAGTCCGGCTGCCAGCGCTGTACCGCGCTCGCGATGCTGGCGGCGGTGAACTCCAGCAGGGTGGCCTGCACATCGGCGGCTGACAGATCGAAATCCGCCAGCTGGGGCTGCAGCCACTGCAGGTGATAGCGATCGCGGCCGCTGCTCTTCGGCGGCGGCTGGTCCAGGTAGTCATCCGCGAGCAGGCGCGCCAGCAGGCCCGGGTGCACGCGGCCTTCAGCCGCAAACGCGCCGCCGGCATCGTAGTTCTGGCCGCGCTGCTGCAGGCACCAAGCGTCCATCAGGCCATTGCCGGGGCCGCAGTCGAAGCCCTGCACTGGCGCCTCTGCGCCGCGCAGTGGATCGGGTGCGCGGGCGCCGAGCAGGCTCAAGTTGGCGATGCCGCCGATATTGAGCACGGTGCGCGCTTCATTGCGGTCAGCGAATACGGCGCGATGGAAGGCCGGCACCAGCGGCGCGCCCTGGCCACCGGCAGCGACATCGCGGCGGCGGAAGTCGGCGACCACGCTGCAGCCGGTGCGCTCGGCAATCCGGCTTGGATCGCCGATCTGCAGGGTGAAAGGGCGCGGCCCGCGCGGGCGGTGGCGCAGGGTCTGGCCGTGCGAGCCGATCGCACGCACGGCGCGGCGGTCGAGGCGGAAGTCGTGGATCAGCTGCAGCGCGGCGTCGGCGAAGGCATCGGCGACGGCGGTGTCCAGCTCGCCGAATTCGTCCAGTGACACCTGCGGCTGATGCTGTGAGACGCGCAGGATCTGCGCGCGCAGGTCGGGATCCCAGGCGTAGGTGCGGCCGGCACGCAGCTGAACGCGTGCGCCATCCAGTTCCACCGCGGCGACATCGATGCCGTCCGCGCTGGTGCCGGAGATCAAGCCGAGGAAGAGTCCGTCCTGCGCCGCGGGCTCGCCGGCAGCGCGCACGAGGGAATCAGCGCGCGGCGGAGACTCAATCTGCAAAGGCGCTTGCCGCGATCAGCGCGAGGCCAGCGCGCCGGCGCTGGTCTGCATCACCTCAAGCCGGGCCAGCATCGGCTGGGTCTGGCTGCGGAAGCGCGCCAATTCGCCGCCGGGCAAGGGCTGCGGCTTGGGCATGGTCACGGTCAGCGGGTCGCGGTGCACCCCGTGCATACGGAATTCGTAGTGCAGGTGCGGGCCGGAGGCCAGGCCCGAGGCGCCCACATAGCCGATCGTGCTGCCCTGGCTGACGCGCGCGCCGGTCTTGTAGCTGGAGAACCGCGACATGTGCGCGTACAGGGTGGTGATGCCGTTGCCGTGGTCGACGATGACGGTGCGGCCATAGCCGTTGCGCCAGCCGGCGAAGGTGATGCGGCCATCGCCGGCGGACTTGATCTGGGTGCCGGTGGGGGCAGCGTAGTCGACGCCGCGGTGCGCGCGCGTGGTGCCCAGCACCGGATGGCGGCGCGCCGAGCTGAAGCGCGAGCTGATGCGGGCGAAGTCGATCGGCATGCGCAGGAAGGACTTCTTCATCGGCCGGCCGTCGGCGTCGTAGTACTCGGTCTTGCCGTCGGCGAAGGTGTAGCGGAACACCTGGTAGGTCTTGCCCTGGTTGACGAAGGTCGCCGCCAGGATGTCGCCACCGCGCAGGCGCTCGCCGTCGCGGTAGATGTCTTCGTAAACCACATGGAAGCTGTCGCCGACGCGCAGATCCTGCGCGAAGTCGATGTCGTAGCCGAACACCTTGGCCATCTCCAGCATGCTGGAGGTCGACATGCCGGCGCGTTCGGTTGCTTCCGACAGCGAGTGGGTGATGTTGCCCGAGGCCATCTGCACGCGGCGCTGGACCTCGCGCTCAAGCTTTTCCTCGTGGATGCCGTCGGCGCCGACATGCAGCACCACGCGGGTGGCTTCGTCGCGATCAAACCGCAGTGCGCGCAGCTGGCCGGCGCTGTCGACATCGAAGGCGAACTCGGTGCCGGGGCGGAAGCGGGTCAGCGGTTCACTCGCGCCGGGGTGTTCCAGCAGGCGGTGCATCAGGGTGGCCGACAGGCCCTGTTCGGCGAAGATCGCGCCCAGGGTCTGGCCGGGTTTGACCGTGACGACCCGCCAATCGGCTGCATCGCTGGCCAGGCGCGCCGCGCTGGCCGCTGCCAGGGCCTCGGCCTCTTCGCTGCCGGCGGTGATCACCGGCAGATCCAGCTGCAGGTATTCGCGGGTGACATCGTGCGGTTCAAGACTGGCGCCGGCGAAACCGGGGATCGTCAGCACCACCAGGGTCGAGACCGTGGCCAGCATCGAGGCGACGATCCAGTGGTCGCGACGGAAGCGCGACAGCGGCGACAGGGATGAGGATTTCGAGCTGGCCGGGCCGGATTCAACGGTTTCAGAGCGGCGGACGGCCTGGAGTGGGCGGGGGCGTACGGGGCTGGACGTCGGATCGTTGGGTTGCACAGGCGATGCTCAAGAGCTTGAAGACCGCCGCACCATAACCAGCCTTAAAACCCTACGTCAAACCTTTGTTGCAGAAGGGATTTCAGCGCCCGTTAGAGTTAACTTCCAATTAACGCGGTTCAGTCCGCAGTGTGACCCTGATCACGCTCCACCGGCGAAGCCGTGCTGGCGCCAGGCCTCGAACACCAGCACCGCGACCGCGTTCGACAGGTTCAGGCTGCGATTGTCGGGGCGCATCGGCAGGCGCAGCCGGCAGTCGGGGGCGATGTCGTCCAGCACCGCCTGCGGCAGGCCGCGGGTTTCCGGGCCGAACAGAAACGCATCGCCGGGCGCGAACGCGACCTGGTCGTAGCGGCTGCTGTTGCGCGTCGACAGCGCGAACAGCCGCGGCGGCTGGATCGACGCCAGCGCTACCGCCAGCGAGTCGTGCACCTGCACCTTGGCGTACTCGTGGTAATCGAGGCCGGCGCGGCGCAGGCGGCTGTCGTCGAGCTCGAAGCCGAGCGGACGGATCAGATGCAGGCGCGCGCCGGCATTGGCGCACAGCCGGATCACATTGCCGGTGTTCGGCGGGATCTCCGGCTCGTACAGCAGCACTTCGAACATCGATCAGGCCTTCAGCGTCGCCATGTCGATCACGAAGCGGTAGCGCACATCGTTCTTCAGCAGCCGCTCCCAGGCCTGGTTGATATCGGCCATGGCCACGGTTTCGATATCGGCCAGCACGCCGTGCTCGGCGCAGAAGTCGAGCATCTCCTGGGTTTCGGCGATGCCGCCGATCAGCGAGCCGGCCAGCCGACGGCGGCGGCCGATCAGCGCGAACGGCTGCACCGGCAGCGCCTGTTCCGGCACGCCGACCAGCACCAGGGTGCCATCGGTGCGCAGCAGGTTGAGCGCGCTGTTCAGGTCGTGCACTGCCGACACCGTGTCGAGGATCAGATCAAACCGGCCCGCCGCCGCCTTCATCGCCTTGGGGTCGGTACTGACCAGAAAATCCTGCGCGCCAAGCTCGGCAGCGTCCGCGCGCTTGCTCTGGGAGGTCGAGATCACCGTCACCTCGGCACCCATCGCCCGCGCCACCCGCACGCCGACATGACCCAGACCGCCCAGGCCCATCACCGCGACCCGCTTGCCCGGACCAGCGCCAAAACGCTTCAGCGGCGAATAGGTGGTAATGCCGGCGCACAGCAGCGGCGCTGCGCGGTCCAGCGGCATGCCCTCAGGCACCCGCACCACAAACGCCTCATCGACCGTGATGCGCTGGCTGTAGCCGCCGAAGGTCATCGTTTTGCCGTCCTGCTCGTAGCCGTTGTACGACATCGACGCACCGGCCGAACAGAACTGCTCCTCGCCGGCCGCGCAGGATTCACAGCGGCGGCAGGAGTCGAGCATGCAGCCGACGCCGACCCGATCGCCAACCTTGAACTTGCCCACCTGCGCACCGACCGCGGTCACATGTCCGACCATCTCATGCCCCGGCACCATCGGAAACAACGCCGGCCCCCAGTCCTCGCGCGCCTGATGCAGGTCGGAATGGCAGACCCCGCAGTAGGCGATCTCGATCAGCACATCGGTCGTTCCCGGCGCACGGCGGTCGAGCTTGAACGGCGCGAGCGGGGCTTTGGCGGAAGGGGCGGCGTAGGACAGGGCGGGGTGGGGCATGGGGGAATCCTCGGGGGTAAAGCGAAAGGCTAGCGGTTAAGGGGTGTTTGCTCCGTTGCCGGCGCGCTAGCGTCAGGTTCGTCAGGTTCGTCGGATTCAAGGAGCCAGTCGATGGTGACGCCTTTGGCAGCGAGCAGCGCGCGGACCCGTGGCTTCATCCTGTCGGGGATGATGATGCGCTGCAAAGGCCCGGCTGAGTTGCCTCCGCCGCTGCGGGCTTCTGAGGCCATGCTCAGGAACGCTTGGTCGAGCGGCTGCCTGATGTCGCACTGGACTATGTAGACCGGATCCTGCCGAGCAACACGCAGCGGAACGCGTCAACCCCTTTGAGACAGCCTGTTCACCAGATAGCTGTCATTCGTTCTCCTGAGTGGCGGATTCGCTCATGCTTGCGATCTCGTTGCTTCCGAGT